>JAUSJJ010000016.1 GCA_030647705.1 Dehalococcoidia bacterium | reverse complement strand
TCCATAGACCGCTGCGCCCAGCTTCTGCATCGAGTCCTGCAGTTCTTGCATGGCGCTGCGCAGGCGGGAGACGTCGCCTCCCTGCATCGCCGCCCGCAGGGCGGCTACCTTGCCCTCGACCTCGCTCTTGAGGTCCGGCGGCAGCTTGGCGGCGTGCTCTCGGAGAGTCTTCTCCGCGCTGTACATCATCGTATCTGCGGAGTTCCTGGTCTCAACTTCCTCGCGGCGCTTGCGGTCCTCTTCCTTGTGAAGCACGGCCTCCTTCACCAGTCGTTCCACCTCTTCCTTGCTGAGGCCGGAACTGGCGGTGATGGTGATCCTCTGCTCCTTGCCGGTGCCCTTGTCCTTCGCGGAGACGTTGAGGATTCCGTTAGCGTCTATGTCAAAGGTCACCTCGACCTGAGGCACCCCTCGCGGCGCGGGCAGGATGCCGTCGAGGATGAACCTGCCGATGGTCTTGTTCTCTTTGGCCAGCGGACGTTCGCCCTGCAGGACATGAATCTCGACGCTGGTCTGGGTATCGGCAGCGGTGGTGAACACCTCGCTCTTCGAGGTGGGAATGGTGGTGTTCCTCGGTATGAGCGGCGTGGTCACGCCACCCAGTGTCTCGATGCCCAGGGTGAGCGGCGTCACGTCCAAGAGCAGGATATCCTTCACCTCGCCTTTGAGCACGCCGGCCTGAATGGCGGCGCCCAGGGCTACCGCTTCGTCGGGGTTGACGGTTCTATTCGGCTCTCTGCCGAAGAACTCCTTGACCTTCTGCTGGACCAGAGGCGTCCGGGTCTGGCCGCCGACCAGGATAACCTCGTTTATCTTGTCCAGGCCGACTCCGGCATCCTGTACCGCCTGGCGGCATGGCCCGAGTGACCTCTCCACGAGATCTGCCACCAGTTGCTCCAGCTTGGACCTCGTCAGTTTGATGACCAGGTGTTTTGGTCCTGCCGCGTCGGCAGTGATGAAGGGCAGGTTTATCTCGGTTTCCAGCATGGTGGAAAGCTCTATCTTGGCCTTCTCACCGGCTTCCTTCAGCCTCTGCAGCGCCGTCCGGTCCTGTCTCAGGTCTATTCCCTGGTCTCGCTTGAACTCATCGCAAAGCCAGGTCACGATGTGCTGATCGAAGTCGTCGCCACCCAGGTGGGTGTCGCCGGCAGTGGACTTCACTTCAAAAACGCCCTCGCCGATCTGCAGCACCGAGATATCGAAGGTGCCGCCGCCGAGGTCGTAGACGGCGATGAGCTGCTCGCCTTTCTTGTCCAATCCGTATGCCAGAGCGGATGCTGTGGGCTCGTTGATGATACGAAGGACTTCAAGGCCGGCAATCTTGCCGGCGTCTTTGGTTGCCTGGCGCTGGCTATCGTTGAAATAGGCAGGTACCGTAATAACGGCCTCGGTTACCTTTTCGCCCAGATAAGATTCTGCATCGGTCTTCAGCTTCTCCAGGATCATGGCTGAAATCTCCGGCGGGCTGTACTCCTTGCCCCCCATCAACACGCGCACGTCTCCGTTTGGAGCACGGGTGACTTTGTAGGTCACGCGCTTGGCATCATCTTCAACTGGCAACTCTCTGCCTGCGGGCTCGCCCCATTTTCTGCCCATGAAGCGCTTGATGCTGTAGATTGTGTTCTCAGGATTGACGACTCCTTGTCTTCTGGCCAGTTGACCCACCAGGCGCTCTCCGGCCTTGGTCACAGCTACTACCGAAGGCGTGAGCCTGCTGCCTTCGGCGTTAGGAATGATTACAGGTACTCCGCCTTCCATCACCGCCACTTCACTCATTGTTGTCCCGAGGTCGATTCCGACTACTCTTCCCATTCTATTTCTCCTTACCCTCCGACTTGTCAGAGCCTTTTGCGGCTGTTTCTTTGACGACTGATACTTGCGCCGGCCGAATCACACGCCCGCGGAACTTGAAGCCATTTCGGAATACTTGCTTCACAGTCCCCGGCTTCAGGTCGCCGGCTTCTTCCATCAGTACGGCATCGTGCTGCCAGGGGTCGAATGTCGCTCCCTCAGCTTCGATTTGCTCCAGTCCTTCCGCTTTCAGGATCGACTCGAACTTCTGCTTGATGTGCTTTACCCCGGCCACCCATTCGTTCTGGGCCAGGTCAGCGGGGATTGCCTTCATCGCCTTGTTCAGGTCGTCGAGAGCCGGCAAGAGCTTCACGGCGAGTTCGGTGCACGCGATGCCACCGAGTTCCTGTCGTTCCTGCTCGGAGCGACGCCGGTAGTTGTTGAAGTCGGCCTGGAGCCTTTGCAGCATGCGAAGGTACTCTTCGTTCTTCTTGGTCGCCTCGTCCAACGCCTTCTTCACCCCGTCTTCGCCCTCCTCTGCCGGGACCGGCTCCTGGTTCGGCTGTTCATCTATCATTATTGCATCGCCTCAACTCAATATCAAGACTCGTCCGTGTCCAGGATGCGCAGCATCCTGTAGATGCCGGACTGAACCTGTCGCCCTGTCTCCGACTCGTCCGAGGAGACTGCCTCCAGCATTTTGAGCATAGCCTCCCTCAGAGTCAAGGCCATCTCCACGCCGGCCAGGTTGAGCCCTACGTCCTCTATCAGGTATTTTATCATTTTCAGCCTGGTGATGTCGGCCTCTGAATACAGGCGATGCATTCCTCCACTGCGGACCGGCACGATGAAGCCGACCCTCTCGTACTTGCGCAACGTCTGAGGATGCATTTCCAGGAGCCTCGCCGCCACGCTCGTTACGTATAGCCCTACCACTTCTTTCATTGTCTCTCATCCCCCGTGAGTATGCCGGCCGGCCCCAACGCGGGCCCCGTTGCCCGTTCGCCACACATCTGCACATATGTGATATTGTAATATATGATACGTGATATGTCAAGTATTATGAGGAGCAATAAGGCATAACCTTGCCTTGAGTTTGGACGGGTGGGCGGCCAGTGTGTGCGGAACGCAAGACGGCTGATCCCATGAGCGCCTCTTACGCATGGGCCGATAATCTGCTATCATGGGGTTGCCTGCATCTGCAACCCATAGGGCGCTCCGCTGGCGAGCAGCGCCGTGCAGGGCAATCTTCGCTGGAGCCAGTGTCGCCATGGCCCGACAAGGTTATACCACCAACCAGGCCTGTCAGATGGTCGGCGTAACGTACCGCCATCTGGACTACTGGGCCAGGACCGGGCTGATCTCTCCGAGCGTGAAGGCGGCACGGGGACGGGGGTCTCCGCGGCTGTACTCGTTCAGCGACCTGGTATCTCTGACGGTGGTAAAGAGGCTGAAGGACTCGGGTATCTCCATTCGAAGCATCCGGAAGTCGCTTGGCTTCGTCAAGGCCAACCTTTCATCTGCCCGTGGTTCGCTTGCTGATCTGCCGCTGCTGACCAACGGCAAGACGGTCTTCGTCGTGGATGGCGAAGGACGCCGTCCAATCGACACCCTGCGCGGCGGACAGATGACGTTTGCGCTCACCATGGATGATATCGTGAATGACCTCAGAAGTCGCCTGCCTTCTCTGGACGATGGCGGCAGCAAACGGGAGAAACACGGGTGATGTGCCCGCAGTGGAGTTCGCCCATCGCGCCAGGCGCCTCTTATCTCTTCGATAGTCCCTCGACGCAACGCAGAAAGTCTCTCAGGCTGCCTGCCGTGGACCGCTGGCTTGGGTGGCAGTTGGCAAATCCAGCGGTCCAGGTGGGGACCAGGGACAGTGGAGCGCAGTGGCTGCGGGAGTGGTAAGTGTCTTTGTAAGGAACCCGTGATCTGGCGGCGGGCGTTTGTGACTGGAATGTCAGATTGTGTTGCTACCATACGGTTGGGGTTGCCCTGCAGGGTATGTATCGGGCTGCCCGGAGACCGATCCGTTGATGCCACGCCACAAGCTGGGCACAGGCCCCAGGGCCGGAACCAGGCGGGCCGGGACTGACGCGATCATTGCATTGCTGATCGTACTTGCCCTGGTCGTCTTCCTGGCGACGCTGGGGCTTCTGGTCGCCGACGATCTCGCTCGTGGCTGGCGCTGATCAGAGTTGAAGTCTAGATATCAAAGGCAGCCAACGTCCCTTCGCGGAT
>JAUSJJ010000013.1 GCA_030647705.1 Dehalococcoidia bacterium | reverse complement strand
ATCCGCGCTCTCCACCATCTTGGCGTACCGCCTCAGCCATTTGCTTTCGATCTTCGGTTCAAATGGCGGCAGAGCCGTAAGTCGTGATTTTATTTCTACGTCGGATAGTTTGACGTTGAGCGTGCGCGCATGGAGATCGAGTTCGATCAGATCGCCGTTGCGCAGCGCCGCAATGGGGCCGCGCGCCGCCGCCTCCGGGCTGACGTGGCCGATGCACGCGCCGCGCGTGCCGCCGCTGAAGCGGCCATCGGTGACGAGCGCCACTTTGTCGCCCAACCCCATGCCCATGATCGCGCTGGTGGGCGAGAGCATCTCTTGCATGCCGGGGCCGCCCGCCGGGCCTTCGTAGCGAATCACCACCACATCGCCGGGTTGCACTTCGCGATTCAAAATCCCGGCCATCGCCGTCTCTTGCGATTCGTAAATGCGCGCCGGGCCAGTGTGCCGCTTCATCGCTTCGCTCACGCCGCCGGATTTCACTACCGCGCCGTCGGGCGCAAGGTTGCCGAACAAGATTGAAAGGCCGCCCGTTGCCGAATGGGGATTGTCGAGGCGGCGAATCACTTCCGAGTCCTTGATCGCCGCGCCTGCAATCGATTCGCGCAGAGTCACACCGCTCACGGTTATTCGATCCAAATGTAGTGTGTTTCCGTTGGAGGCCACTTCGGTGAGGATCGCCGGGATGCCTCCGGCGCGATGCACGTCTTCCATGTGCCACTTGCCGGCCGGACTCACTTTGCACAAGTGCGGCACGCGGTCGGCGACGGTGTTAATGCGCGCCAGTGGATACTCCAGCCCGGCCTCTTGCGCGATGGCGAGCGCGTGTAGCACGGTGTTAGTCGAACCGCCCATGGCCATGTCGAGCGCAAAGGCGTCGTCCAGCGCTTCGGCGGTGACGATTTGGCGGGGGGTGATGTTACGGGAAACAAGGTCGAGGATAAGAGTGGCGGCGCGTTTGGCGAGGGAGTCGCGCTCGGGGGTGAGGGCCAGGGCTGATCCGTTGAAGGGCAGGGCGAGGCCGAGGGCTTCCATCAGGCAGTTCATCGAGTTGGCGGTGAACATGCCCGAACACGATCCGCACGAGGGGCAGGCAAAGTCTTCGAGAACCTTGAGTCGTTTCGCGTCGATCTTTCCCGCTTTGAATGCCCCCACGCCTTCGAACACGGAAATAAGATCAATCGCTTCGCCTTCTGG
>JAUSJJ010000294.1 GCA_030647705.1 Dehalococcoidia bacterium | reverse complement strand
TTCCGGCCCACCCACTTCATCATGCGGGCCAGACCGTCCTCCAGGGAGACCTTAGGCTGCCATCCCAGGACAGACTTGGTCCGGGTGATATCCGCCGTTCTGCTCAGCGGGCCGACGGGCTTGGCTGGGTCGTAGACCGGGGTGATCTTCTTGCCGGAAACCTTGACCACCGTATCGACCAGTTGCTTGATGGTTACCACTTCTCCGGAGCCGATGTTGACGATTACAGGAGGCCAAGTAGCCTTTGCTTCCAGCTTCAGCAGAGCATCCACTGCGTCGGACACGTACAGGAAGTCGCGGGTCTGTTTGCCGTCGCCGAAGACGCGGAACTCCTCGCTGGGATAGAGAACAGCTTTGCGAGCAAGAGCGGGCACGACGTGCGCGTTCTTGTCGGGCGCTTCGCCTTCGCCGTAGACGTTGAAGATGCGGGCAATGCCGATACTGGCGTTCCGCATCCACTGGAGCTGGATCTCGCCCAGCAGCTTGGCCCAGCCATAGCCCCCCTCCGGGTTGATCCGGCTCATGTCGCTCTCTGAAAGTACCAGCCCGTAGGCGTGCTGAGTGTCCATGGGGTACACTGAAACGCTCGAAGCGTATACAATCTTCTTGACCTTGTGTTCCAGGCAGGCCCTGAACACGTTTGTGTCGATAGTTACGTTCAGTTGGAGGGCCGTCAGCTCGTTCCAGTCGCTGCCATGCAGGTACTCCAGGCTGCCTACTCGGGCCGCCATATGGAAGACGACGTCCGCTCCCTTCAGCGCCTTGAGCGTCTGCGAATAGTCGGTCAGGTCGACGGGGCCCGGCTTGCCTGGAAGGCGGACGCCCAGATCTGCAAGGTTCTCCAGGCGACCCCGGGAGAAATCATCAACGACGGCGACTTCGCGGCCCTCGTCCATCAGGCGTTTGACCAGATGGCTGCCGATGAAGCCGGCGCCGCCGGTAACTATCGTCTTCAAGTGTTCCTCCCTAGTATGCAGTCCCGAGACTGCTTATTGCGAAAATGGCCGTTTGGTATTACTCTGTAAATAGCCGCTTAGATGCCTCACCCGCTCTGTCTCCCTCTCCTGCCCAGGAGACGGAGAGGAAAGAGAAGTTGGGGGACACCCCGAAACCCCCGCCAGAGGGACTGTGTCCCTTGGACACTGTTGGGCGACCGGCGATGCGGCTACTCTCTCTTGGTGACCCTGCGCAGCGTGTACAGGTCTGAACCCATGACCTCGTCGAGACGGACGGGCAGGGAACGCCAGTCGTCCCATACGGCGCTGATGAGACGCCCGGTCAGCCCGCCGGACTTCTCCGAGGCCAGGAACACGGCCAGCTCCGCCGCCGCATCGGGCGTGCGCTGCTCTTCTTTTATGCGTTGGGCCTCTTTCAAGGCCTTCTCACCTGCGTTGCTGCCGGCGGCCAATACCTGCTCGGTCATCTTCGTGTAAACCGCCCCCGGAGCAACGGCATTCACCTGAATGTTGAAGGGCTTCAATTCCTCGCCCAGAGTCTCGGTGAGCCGCACAAGGGCTGCCTTGGACGCTGCGTAGGCTGTAAAGTAGGTCCTTGGAGCGGTGGCGCCGCCGCCGGACAGGTTGACTATTTTGCCCTTGCCTTGGTTCATCATGGCCGGAATCGCCGCCCGGCTGCACAGGAAAACGCCCCCCAGGTTGGTCTGTACCGTGCTCAGCCACTGATCGGCATCATTCTCCCACAACGGCCCGATGGGCAACTGCTCTCCCGCGTTGTTGACCAGGATATCGACGCGGCCGTACCTGTCGATGGCCGCTGCCACCAACGCCTCAGCGTCCCGCTTTCTGGACACGTCCGCTTTGAAGGCCAGAGCCTGCCGCCCCGACGAACGCACCTCCTCGGCCACGGCCTCCACCTCGGACAACGTGCGCGCTGCGAGCGCCAGGTGGGCGCCCTCTCTGGCGAAGGCCAGGGCGATGGCCCTGCCGATGTCGCGCCCACCGCCGGTGACTATGGCTACCCTATTTTGTAGTTGCATCCTTCTTCAAGACCAGGATAACCCTGTTGGACAGCGAGGGAAACCTCGACATCACGCGATCGAACAGGCTGGCATATCGGGACGCCCAGCTCTTGCTATTCACGGTGACCGGGCAACCCTGGACGCTGACCACACGGAACCCGTGCGCCTGCACCACCTGATTCAGCGCCCTCAGCGTGAATACCCTGATGTGGCCCCACTGGCCCTCCTCCCCCGTGATCAAGAACTTGCCTGCCGCCTCATGTTTGGGGGCTACGGAGGTCGGATAGGGCTGAAACCCCATGAGCAGCGCCAGGCGATTAGGCCAGCCTGCCAGGTTGGGGGTGGAGAGCACGCAAAAGCCCTGCGGAGTGAGCACTCTGCTGATCTCGTCCAGCAGATGGTCCGTATTGAAAACGTGCTCGATGACCTCCCCGCAGTAGATCGCGTCGAAACGTTTATCGGGGAAGGGGAAGTCGCCGGTATCAACGTTGAGCAGGACGGCATCTATCCCATTGGCCCTTGCTGCTTCGACGGCCCCGGTGGCGATTTCGAGGCCGTGGGCCTCTGTAGCGCCGACGGCCTTCTTCAATTCTGCCGTGATGGCGCCGTCCGCGCAGCCGATATCCAGGAGGCTTTCAGCCTTATACCGGCTGAAGGTCTCCAGACAACGCCGGACACGCTCCTCGGTGAGGCCGCCTATGTTGTACCGTTTGGCGTAGAAGTCCTGCGGCGTCTTCACTGGTCAGGGCCTTTCTCG
>JAUSJJ010000292.1 GCA_030647705.1 Dehalococcoidia bacterium | reverse complement strand
CATCGATAACTACGACTCCTTCACCTATAACCTGGTGCAATACATCGGAGAGCTGGGCGGCGACCCCGTGGCCCGCCGAAACGACGCCATCTCTCTCCGGCAGATCTTTGACATGGCGCCGACTCACATTGTGATCTCGCCGGGCCCCTGCACGCCGCTCGAGGCCGGCATCTCCAACGACGTGGTGCGCTATTTCGCCGGTGAGATTCCGATACTGGGGGTCTGCCTGGGCCACCAGTGCATAGGACATGTCTACGGAGGCCGCATCGTTGGGGCCAACATTCCCATGCACGGCAAGACCTCGCTCATCCACCATGATGGCAGGACTATCTACCGGCGTCTGCCGGCCTCTTTCCTGGGCGGGCGTTATCACTCGCTGGTGGTGGAGCCCGAAAGCCTGCCCTCCTGCCTGGAGGTCTCTGCTTGGAGCGACAGCAATGAGATCATGGGGTTGAGGCACAAGGATTACGTGGTGGAGGGCGTCCAGTTCCATCCGGAGTCTGTCATGACCAAAGTGGGCCACGACTTGCTCGGCAGTTTCCTGGACATCGACCGTCCGGTCTGGGGGTGAAAGATGGCAGATATCGTTTTTCTGAATGGGGCGCTGGTGCCGAAACAGGATGCGCGGATTTCGGCCTTCGACTACGGCTTCCTTTACGGGTACGGCCTGTTCGAGACCGTGCGCGCCTATTCCGGTAGAGTATTCCGCCTGGAGCAGCACCTGACCCGCCTTGCCAGGGGGGCCGAGGTCCTGGGGCTTTCGGCGAAGCTGACATCTTTCGACCTGAAGAAGGCGATATACGACGTGCTGGAGGCGAACCATCTCTCGGAGGCCAGAGTCCGGCTGACGGTCTCGGCGGGGGCTGGGGAACCGATCGCCGACCTCGACACCTGTCCCGCGCCCACCGTGTTCATCGCAGCGCAGCAAATATCGCCACAACTTCAACGCGCGTACCAGAACGGCTACAAGGCTGTGGTGTCACGGTGGCGGCAGCCGGGCCAGCCTTCCCCGGCAGGGGTCAAGTCCCTGAACTACCTGCGCAATGTGCTGGCCAAGGCCGAGGCCAAAAAAGCGGGCGCCGACGAAGCGCTGCTGCTCAACGACCGTGGCTACCTCGCCGAGGGCACGGCCTGCAACGTGTTTCTGGTGGACTCAGGCAAGCTGGCCACACCCTCCCTGGAGAGCGGCGTCCTGCCCGGCGTCACGCGCGACGCGGTGCTGGAGATGGCGCGCCGTTTGCAGCTCCGAGTCGAGGAGAGGGAGGTATCGTTGCCGGAGCTCCTGAAAGCGCAGGAGGCATTCCTGACCAGCGCCGTGATTGAAGTCATGCCCCTGACAGCCGTAAACGGCAAGGCTATCGGCTCCGGGAGGCCCGGCGCCAGAAGCAAGGAGCTTTCGGACGCCTTCCGGGAGTTGGTGACCAGGGAGACCGGAGCTTAAGGCTGCGGAGGAGTGTCCGATGACAAAGGTTGGGCTTGTCTACGACCCTGTCTATCTCAAGCACGACACCGGCGCCCACGTTGAGAACGCATCGCGGCTGACCGGAATTGCGTCGCTGCTGGAAAGCTCCGGCCTCAAAGCCAGGCTGCTCGATATCCCTCCCAGGCCGGCGACACTCGAAGAGCTGGCGTTGGTCCATCCCCGATCCCATGTCGAGCAGATCAGGCAGGCGGCGGAGAGTGGAGGAGGCTGGCTGGACGCCGATACTGTGGTCTCGCCCGGCTCGTACCAGGCAGCCATCTACGCGGCCGGCGGAGTGCTGGAGGCGGTAGATGCAGTGCTGGCGAAGAAAGCAGACTCGGCCTTCGCCCTGGTGAGACCCCCCGGCCACCATGCCACGCCTGACCGGGCCATGGGCTTCTGCCTGTTCAACAACGTCGCCATCGCCGCCAGATATGCTCTCACCCGTCACGGGCTGAAGCGGGTAATGATCGTGGACTGGGACGTCCACCACGGAAACGGCACCCAGGAAGTCTTCTACTCCGAACCCCGGGTGCTCTATTTTTCCACCCACGAGTACCCCTTCTATCCGGGCAGCGGCGCCGTTGAGGAACTGGGCACCGGGCCTGGAGAAGGGAACATGGTAAACGTGCCTCTGCCCGCCGGCTGCGGCGACCCGGAGTACATCAGGGTCTTTGAAGAGGTGGTAACGCCGGTCGCAGACCGCTTCAAGCCGCAGCTTATCCTGGTGTCCGCCGGCTACGACGCTCACTGGGCGGACCCGCTGGCTTCGATGGAAGTGACCGTCGCGGGATACGCACGCATGACCGGCATCATCAAGCGGCTGGCCGAAGCTCACTGCGCGGGCCGGATGGTTTTTGCCCTGGAAGGCGGCTACAACGTGGAGGCTCTGGCTCACTCGGTGAGGGCGACACTGGAGACGCTGCTGGGCATTTCGCTGAGCCCCGACCCGCTGGGCGAGCCCGCACGCAGCTCTCCGCGCCCGAATATCGACGCGTTGCTGACCTTGGTGAAGCGGGCGCACGGGCTGGGCTAGTGCGACGCATCCAAAATGCCGTTCGCAGCCGTCCACTCACCGTCTTACCGTCGAAAGCCGGTATCCAGAGGAACCCGTCCCTGGATTCCCGCTTGCGCGGGAATGACAGAAGGCCCACGAGCGGATTTCGGCACCGCTCACCCTGAGCCTGTCGAAGGGCGGGCGAAACCCGACACCTGAGCCCTTCGCTTTGCGCAGGACAGGCCCTGACCCTATCCCCCGTCCAGTCCGTGGTGCTCTTTCTTGACGAACCAGCCCTGGGGGTCCTGCAGATATTCCAGCGAGTCGAACAGTACGAAAAAGTGCCCGCGTTCCTCACGCATCAGGGCCTGGTAGAACTGTTCCTCTTTGGGGAAGGTGGCTTTCGCTTCGCAGTCCTTGTAGAAGTCGAAACTCTTCTGCTCCATGTCCATAGCCACCTTGAAGGCATCGGTCTCGCTGGCCGAGGCTTTGGGCCCGCCGCTCTGGATGGCTTCGGTGAATACCGTCTTCAGGTCGGCGCCTGTGGACACGTGCACAGCGGTATCCGGCCAACTGGCCTGCGCCTTCAAAGCGAGGAATAGCTCCTCCGCAGTTTTCCGATGGACATCCTCTTCTTTGGCCAGCGCCTGAAACAGCTTCTGCGCCAGCGGATGCGAGCCCTTCTGGGCGGACTCCAGGTAGAAACGTCTGCCCTCCACCTCCATCCGTATGGCCTGTTCCAACGCCTGCTTTACAGTTTCGACTTCTCCCATTTACTGCTCCGTTACCGTCAATTCGTATTCACTCAGAAGTGGCACTTAACGCGATTATCACATCCCGGAGGCCTGTCTGTCAACCCAGATCGAGAGGGTGAGGCGGTTCGCTGTCGCTCGTTGCTGCGACTAGTCTAGCGTCGTGTTTCTAACAGCTCGTTACGTCGTCGGTCCCCACCATACCGACCCCGTATCGGTGTACGGGGTAAACTCCAGTCGGTATCCAGTACGATACGAGCACCGATCTGGATTCCGGCGAAAGCCGGAATGGAACGAGACGCGGAACTGATGTTATTGGGAACCACCGCACTAGCGCCTAGTTGCAGACGTGCCTGGTCAGCGGAGTTCGGCAGCAGCGAAGCCCCATTATACCCCAGGCTTAAGCCTGGGGTATAGCAAGACCGCCCCCTACGTATAAACATAAACACAGACAGGCCCTACCGCTTGGCGGCCCGCTCCATGTCCGGCACCATGTCGCCCAGACCCAACTCCGTCAGCTTCTCCCTGGTCGGCAGGCTGTCCTTCACGTTCCAGCCCCGTTCGTCGTAGTAGTTGTCCTCCACGCGCTCCACGGCTGCCCGGTCCATCGGCTTGCCGAAGTAGTCCCTCAGCGTCAGCGTCTTGCCGCCGACCGTCACCGGCTCGAAGAACGCGTCCGGCACGCGGTCGTCCTTCCGAGAAAAGCCTTCACGAGCGTTGGCCATCTTGATGATGTTCCAGGCAGTCTCGCCCGCCTTCATCAGGTGCGCGGGATCGGTCTCGATGCCCGTGGTCGCCGCGTAAAGGTCGGCCAGGCTCTCCAGCGTATACGTGGCCACCAGCGGCACCCTGATGCACAGGCCAACGGAGCTGCAAGCCGAGTAGAAGTCCTCTGCGTACCTGGTCAGCCGGCCCATATCGATGTTGTCGGCAGTGCAGACGCGGTCGATGGCCTCTTTGGGCACGTGCATCCGCTCCAGGTACTGCGCGA
>JAUSJJ010000282.1 GCA_030647705.1 Dehalococcoidia bacterium | reverse complement strand
GCCCTAAGCCATTCAACGTTCTCTTCGACGGTCGGCAGCAGCTTCCCTTTGCCGTTGCCGGGGATGTCGATAGTCTCCGAGCCGGGGAACTGCTTGAGTTGTGGCCCCCAGCCCTCTTTCATGCAACGTAACCCGTAGACGAACAGCAACTTCACAGACACGCTCCTTTATTGTTCTTGTCTGCCTCCGGTGCTTGATGGTCAGCGCCGTCTGCTTCCTGTCTGTCTCCTAGATAGTTGCCCCAACCATCCCGGGCTTTTCCTTCAAGACAGCCCCGATTACTTCGTCGATCCGTTCCACCAGAACGAATTGAAGTTGCTCCCTCACGTATTGAGGGACCTCTTCGAGATCGTTCTCGTTGTCCTTGGGCAGCACCACGGTCTTCAACCCGGCCCGGTGTGCCGCCAGCACCTTCTCCTTAATGCCACCCACGGGCAGGACCTTGCCCCTGAGGGTGATCTCCCCGGTCATGCCGATAGCCCTTGGCACCGGCCGTTTGGTCAGCGCCGAAACCAGGGCCACCGCCATGGTGACGCCGGCCGAAGGCCCGTCCTTGGGAATGGCCCCCGCCGGGATGTGGATGTGGACGTCGGTCTTGCCGTAGAAGTCCGCATCTATCCCGAGCTCCGCCGCTCTGGAGCGAGCGTAGCTCAATGCCGCCCGGGCCGATTCCTGCATCACCTCGCCGAGCTTGCCGGTGAGGATCAGACTGCCCTTGCCCTGCATGAGGGTCGCCTCCACAAAGAGGACGTCTCCTCCGCTTTCGGTCCAGGCCAGACCCGTGGCCACCCCGATCTCATCGGCCTCGCCGGCCACTTCGTAGCGGATGCGCCGATGGCCGAGATACTCCCGGAGGTGTTCTTCTGTGACCACTGCTGTCTCGGCTGTACCCTGGGCCACCCGGCGAGCGACCTTGCGGCAGATGGCCCCGATCTGCCGCTCAAGGCCCCTCACGCCTGCTTCTCGAGTATAGTATCTTATTATCCCGCGAACAGCCTCATCTGTCAACTGCAGTTGCACGGGGGACAGGCCGTGCTCTTTCAGTTGCCTGGGAAGGAGGAATCCCTTGGCGATGTTGAGCTTCTCAGCTTCGCCGTATCCCGGCAGTTCCAGGATCTCCATGCGGTCGCGTAGCGCCGGTATGATGGGGTCGACCAGATTGGCAGTGGTAATGAACATCACCTTTGACAGATCGAAGGGGACTTCCAGGTAGTGGTCGGAGAAGGCATGGTTTTGCTCCGGGTCCAGCACTTCCAGCAGGGCTGCCGAGGGGTCTCCGCGAAAGTCGGCGCCTACCTTGTCGATCTCGTCCAGCATGAAGACCGGGTTGTTGGAGTCGGCCCGGCGCAGCGACTGTATGATCCTGCCTGGCAGCGCACCGACGTAGGTGCGACGATGTCCGCGGATCTCAGCCTCATCACGGATGCCGCCGAGAGACAGACGGACGAACTTGCGGCCCATGGCCCTGGCGATGGAATGGCCCATGGAGGTCTTGCCGGTACCGGGCGGCCCCACGAAACAGAGGATTGGCCCGCGCATGTCCTGCTTGAGCTTGCGTACCGCCAGGTACTCCAGGATCCTCTCCTTGACCTTCTCCAGCCCGTAGTGGTCCTCGTCCAGAATCATGGCGGTCTGGCCGATATCCATGTTGTCCTGTGTACTCCTAGACCAGGGCATGCTCGCTATCCAATCGAGGTAGGTCCTGGATATCGCATATTCCGCAGCCTGGGGGTTCATCCGGGACAGCCGGTCCAATTCCCGTTCGGCTTCTTTCCTGGCCTCTTCCGGAAGCTGCGCTTTCTCGATTCTGGCCCTGAACTCGTTTATCTCCGCCGCCCGTTCGTCAACCTCCCCCAGTTCTTTCTGTATGGCCTTTAGCTGCTCGCGCAGGTAGAACTCCCTCTGACCCTTGGACATCTCGTCTTTGACCTGGGACTTTATCTTGCTCCCCAGTTCGAGTATCTCCAGTTCCCGATTTAGGAAGCCGGTGACCATAGTCACTCGTTCCCCGACGGCGATGGTCTCAAGCACCTGCTGCCTCTCCTGCGTGCTCAGGTTAAGGTGGGCCGAGGCGAAGTCAGCCAGTCTCCCCGGGTCTGAGATGTTCGCCACCGCTAGGGACACTTCTTCAGACAGGTCGGGAGAAAGAGAAATCACCCTCTGGAAGAGCGCGGCCAGGTTCCGCGACATCGCTTCCATCTCCGTGCTCTTCTCAGGCGGCTGCTCCAGGATCGGCACAACCTTTGCTTTCAGGTAGGGCTCGGTCTGGGTGACTTCTTCGATGCTGATCCGTGAAAGACCCTGGAGAAGCGCCCTTACCGAGCCGTCAGGCATGCGGAACATGCGCGTGATCAAGGCAGCCGTGCCGGTGCGGTGCAGGCGTTGAGGAAGGTCAGTTTCGGCGGCGGCCTGCGCGAACACGCCCACTGTCTTGTCTCCGGCCATGGCCTCGTCGATCAGCTTGAGCGTCTGTTCATTCTCAGCGGACAGAGGCACGATGATAGCCGGGTACAGCACCGTTTCACCACCGGGGATAATGGGAAGCTCCCCAGGGATGCTGATCTCTGCGGCCTTCCTCGGCTCCCCCCGGGTAGCTTCGGCCTGCTTGGCCACCTTTCGCCTGACCCGGCTGGAAACAACTGGCACGAACACTTTTCTTACTCGCTGTGTGAAATGACCGTTATCGCCACCTGGCGGGTGACCACTTTTTGCTGTTTCGGCAGCACAATCTCCAGAAGCCCGTTGCCAAAGGACGCCCGGGCTGTTTCAGCGTTCACGTTCGCCGGCAATTGCAGCGCCCTTTCGAAGGGGCCGCTGCAGATCTCCATTTGATGGTAGGAGCGGCGGCCCTTTGAGCTCCCGGTGCGCTCGCCGCGGATGATCAGCGAGTTGCGGCTCAGCAACACCTGCACGTCGGTCTCTTTGACCCCGGCCAGCTCAATGACGACGACAATCGCAGCTTCCGTCTCGTAGACGTCAGCGGCGGGCTGCCACGTTCCAGGACAGGGCCTATTCGCGGCAGGGCCAGTTGCTGCCAGGCGGTCGAGCAGACGCCTTGTTTGTTGCGTCTGCAAGCCGCTGATGTCCCACATCACCTCGTACCGGCGTTTCAGCATGTACCCTCCGGGCCAGTTTGGTGTGCAGACCAGAATAGTCAACTCCCGACCCGCTTGAGTGGATGGGTCAGGCGAGGATGACCCCCGATCTGTGCCCGTTCGGCTTGATCCACTCTCGCTGCAGGGGAGAGGAGAAAATGCGGCTCTCTGCCGCACAACTCAGAGCGATGATTCAATTATACTCGCAGCACATCCAAAATCAAGCCGTTCAGGGGGAAGGGTTCGGAGTGCAAGGCGGCGCCGGAGCCGGGGCTTGTGTCTTGTCGCAGGGAGCGCCGGAAGACGGAGAAGCGGTGGCTCTTCGCAGCCACCGCTTCTCATTGTTGTTCTTTGTGGGATATCAGCGCGCCGGGCCACGGAAGGACGTGGCGCATCCGGCGCAGCTACTCGGCTTGCTCGGCCTTTGTCGTCGGCGCTTTGTCACGGGAGCGGTCTTCCAGAACGGCCACCGCGGACACCACGTCGCCGGGCTCCAGCCTCTTCAGGATTACTCCCTGCGTGGACCTGCCCAGCTTGGGTATCTCCTGGCACGTCATCCTTATCACTACTCCGGCCTCGGAAATCATCATCAGTTCTTGTGAGGCGGAGACCATGACCGACCCCGTCAGCATGCCGGTCTTCTTGTTGACGATCTGCGTCTTCACTCCGGTGCCGCCGCGGCTCTGCAGGGGATAGTCTTCCAGATAGCTGCACTTGCCGAAGCCGTTGGCGGTTACCGTGCACAGGGTTTCCTTTTCACGCACGACGTTGAAGCCAACCACGTAGTCGCCCTTCCCCAGACGGATACCCCGGACCCCGCCGCTCTGCCGTGAGGCCTGGCGCAGTTCCTTGACGGCGAACTTGATGGCCATGCCTTTGAAAGTTACCGGCACGACTTGATCGTCCTGGCTGACCAGACGCGCCGAAACCAGTTGGTCTCCCTGTTCCAGGTCCATGGCGATCAGCCCATTCGACCTCACTGAGGAGAACTCCTCTAGGGCGGTCTTCTTGACCTCGCCCAGGCGGGTGGCCATTACCATGAACTCGCCCTGGGTGAAGCTGCGGACGGCGACCACAGCGGTCACCTGCTCTTGTTGCTCCATGGAGATGAGGTTGATTGCGGGCAGCCCTTTGGCCGTGCGGGTGCTATCTCCGGGCAGCTCGTGGCATTTCAGGTGGTATACCTTGCCTTTGTTGGTGAAGAAAAGCAGGCTGTCATGGGTGTCAGCCACGAGCAGATGCCTGACGGTGTCTTCCTCTCTGGTGACCATGCCGGTCACTCCCCTGCCGCCGCGTAGCTGCAGGCGGTAGGTGTTGAGAGGGACACGCTTGACATAACCACGCTGGCTGATGGTGATCACCATCGCCTCGTGGGGGATCAGGTCTTCCAGCGCGAACTCGGTGGCGGCGTCTTCGCTGACCTGAGTGCGACGGTCGTCTCCGTACTTCTTC
>JAUSJJ010000270.1 GCA_030647705.1 Dehalococcoidia bacterium | reverse complement strand
GGGTGGGAACGGGAAGCTTTCCCAATTCCGGCCCTTGAACTGCCGCTCCTCGTAGAGCCCGCAGTCCACCAGAAACCGAGCTCCATCCGTCTCAACCAGGTACTGTGAGCCCGTGACTGTCTGCGCAGCGCCCCGGAAAGTCAGTCTGATTTCCATGTGATGCTACCGTCTCCTGTCAAATGTCATTACCAGCTCGTAGACGCCCGCCCCGGCTTCCGCAGATGCCCATCTTCGGAAATGCGCGGTCTTGGCGCCTCACCCTCTATATCTCCCTCTCCTGCCGAGGAGTGGGAGAGAAGACAGCACAGGGGGACGCCCCCTGTACCCCTGCCAGAGAGGAAAGTCCTCTCTGGACTCTCTTTCCTGTCTACAATTTAGATGGCGCGGGAGGCTTTGTCAAGGTGTTATTGCCCATCCGTCATTCCGGCCTCCGAGCCGGAATCCAGTGCGCCTCGCATAAAAAATCTGGATCCCGGCTGGAGTCTACCCCGTACCGCGATACGGGGTCGGGATGGCGAAAGGGGTGTTGCCGAGTGCGGAAGCGGCCAACGAGCCGATCGACATTCTTCACCTGTTCGAACAGACTTATGCTACTTCAGCGTCACTTCCCACCGGCACCAGAAGTCCTGACCACGTGGGTCGGGCGGTGCGCTCAGACAGTTGACCACTGCCCTCGGCTCCACCACCTTCGCGATATTGGAAAGCAGCGTCAGCTTCATCGGTTTGCAGTGAAACTCCGGCTTGCCCTGCTTGCGCCTGCCCTCCTGGACGACACAGCGCGCATAGCGAAACACGACCCGCTCCGTGCTCTCCTCCTCGATTTCGAAGAGCGGCGAAGTGAGCTGCCAGCTCATGAAGCTCAACACCATAAGCACTGAACTAAGCCCACCACCCAGCTTGAGCGCCTTCTTGATGCGTTCTGCCTCGGTGACGGATTGCTTCTCCCAGTTCTTCAGGTCGAGCCTGGCAGCCGCCTCCAGCCCGTATTCGGCCTCGACGCTGCCGAACCACAGCGCGTCCAGGCTCTGCCAGTTCCGTGAGTACATCTTTGCCAGTTCGACCAGGGTTTCCCTGGGGAGGTCTTCCAGCTTCAAGCGCTGCATGTTCAAATACCTCACCCCCGTATCGAATACGGGGCAGGCTCTCTCGGTTTCCCTCTCCTACCTGGCAAGATAGAGGGAAGAAGGAGCACAGGGGGACACCCCCTTTAACCCCTGCCAGAGAGGATTCCTCTCTGGACTCTCCACTTTCTTGAGCAGCGTGGTTTGGGGGCAGCCCCGACACCCATCAACAGGGGCTTCGCCTTTTGGAGTTCCTTTCTGTATTAGCTTCGTAAAGCAGTCCTATTCTACGATGATTGCGCTTGAGGCGCAAGCTATGGACTCAGTAGTAATGAAGCTGTGGAACATCACCCTTTCGATATGGTAACATATGACTATCGACGAGTGCGCAACGCGACCGAAGGCGCGGACTGCGCCGCTCCGGCCGATAACCTTCTCGCAGGGGACAGCACCATGGACCGACAAGATAACTCGAGGGCCCGACAAGTCAGCCAAATCACCCAGGATATGCACGACCTGCACCAGGATGCCTGGGACAAGCTGGACAACCTGGAGCGCCATGCCAGGTTGTTGACCGGCCGGAAAGGCGCGGAGAGCCGTGACGCCCTGAAGAATATCGCCGATACGATCAGCTTCATGGAGTCCGCCGTCCGGTCTCACTTCAAGATCGAGGAAGAGCAGGTGTATTCCTTCCTCAAGGATGTCCTGCCGCCAAACAGACGCCGCTCGGTGACCGCCATGGAGAAAGACCACCTGAAGATCGGCGCGCTGGTCGGCGAGATCAAAGGCTTTTTGAAAGAGGCCCGAAACGCCAAAACATCATCCGCCGCGGCTGACAGCCAGACCCCCGACGCCTGTCTGCGCATGGCTTGCCTGCGCCTGGTGCGCATAATGCGGAAGCACATCACCAAGGAGAACCTGATCTACCAGGAGCTGGGCGAAACCCCTTGAGTTCAGGCGCGGAACATGCTCAGGCTTTCTTCTGCTGGTAGGTGGGCGCAGCCTGAGGCGTGGTGCCCCTTTTTATCTGCTGATAATAGCCGTATGTCATGCATGCTTTCTGCATCAGAACCTCGGCCGCCACGATCTCTCCAATGAACACCGTATGGGTACCCACATCCACACGGTCGATGACCCGGGCTTCTATGTACGAAACGGCGTTGTCAATCACTACTGGGGCGCCCGTCTGCCCTACCTGGTAGTTCACACCTCCCAGTTTGTCGCCGTCTCTTCCCGATTTGAAGCCAAAACGCCCGATGAACGGCAGAGGAGTATCCTCGCAGAGGCTCGAAGCGCTGAACACCTTGCTCTCGCTGATGAATTCATGGGTCAGGTTGTTCTTATTGATGCTCACGGCGACGGTAGGCGGCTGGGACGTTATCTGAAACACCGTATTCGCGATCTGGGCGTTGAACCTGTCTCCCTTCTTCGAGCCGACCACGTACATGCCATACGTAAGGCTTCGCAGGGCATCGAGGTTCAACGGCCCCGCAGGCGAGACCTGTTGCCCGCCGGCATTGCCCGAAGACTGGTCGCCTCCGGCTTTCCCGTTTGCCATGACTTTTCCTCCCTCCAAAGCACTATTCAGTCTGCGTTCCACTATTCCATCTCTAAGAGTTCCCTGGTACCGCAGACGCACCCTGACGCTATTTTACCACGTTGCGGCCTCACAAGTAATACGCCTGGACGACAATCATGCATCCGGCGGCATGATGTACTTATAAGGCGTGGCGCCCGGTACAGGTACCGGCCCGGCTCGGGTGACAACGACCCCGGCGCTGCACGGACCTGCAGGAAAGAAAAGGCTGGCTCCGGGTACCCGGAGCCAGCCTTACCATGAGACAGAGCTAACTCTAGCTGTTCAGGATCGCCATTGCCTCGTCTCGGTAGGCGTCCATCAGGTAGGGTATGCCGGTGACTTTGACGCACTCATCGGTGAGGGACATCAGGTCATTCCTGCTGATCGCGGGAACGCTGAAGTTCCTGGAGCCCGCCATCAACTGCTGCAAGCCGACCTTTATCTTCTCCGAGTAGCTGTAGATTCCGATGGCCCCCAGAGGAATCTTCTTGATCTCATCTGCGCCAACGATGTCCTTGACGTCTTCCCAGGACACGAAGATCTCTTCAGGGGTCGAGCCGAACTGACTGACGGTATTGGGCAGTTTGCCATCCGCGAGCCATTTCTCGATGTTCTTCCCCACCATGCCCGGAATCATCAACGCCCGCCCCATGCAAACGGCCTTGCTGAAGGGCGCTCCCAGCGCCAGCGCCTTGAATACGCCATCCTCGCTGCTGAACCCGCCGGCAAAGGCGATGTCCGGCGGCCTCTCCCCTCGCTCCGCCAGCTTCTTGCAGAACTCGTAGGCGGCGGCATGGAGGTACAGGCTGGGCATGCCCCATTCTTCCATCATGCGCCAGGGGCTCATGCCGGTGCCTCCGGAAGCGCCATCTATGGTCAGGAGGTCGATCTTGGCTCTCGAGCTCCACTTGATCGCCATAGCCAGCTCACGCAGGCCGTAGGCGCCGGTCTTGAGGGTGACGCGCTTGAACCCGACGTTCCTGAGACGCTGCACCTCCTTGTAGAACCCTTCTTCGTCGATGAAGCCGAGGCGGCTATGCCGCTCGAACTCTTTGATCGAGCCGTCCTTGAAAGCCGCCTGGCTAATCGGGCTGGACGGGTCGGGGGTGACGATATAGCCCCTTCTCTGCAGCTCGAGGGCGCGCTCCAGCGAGCCAACCTTGATCTCTCCTCCAATGCACTTGGCGCCCTGGCCCCATTTCAGCTCGATGGTGTCCAGGCCGTGCTTCTTGCTGACGTACTCAGCAACGCCCAGCCTGGTGTCCTCTACGTTCAGCTGCACCCGTATCTCGCCGAAGCCTTGGT
>JAUSJJ010000268.1 GCA_030647705.1 Dehalococcoidia bacterium | reverse complement strand
GCGACGCATTTTTCCCCTCTGGCCATGGGGGCCATGTACTTCTGTATCTGCGCCTCGGAGCCGTACTCCAGCACTTGCCGGGAATAGATGCCGTCCCAGGTGTGCACGATGAGCCGGATGGCGCCGGCGGTACCGGCCACCTCTTCCAGGATGGGGAAGAACTGCGTCGGCGTCAACTCATACCCGCCGAGCCTCTTGGGAAAGGTCAGGCTGAGCAGACCCGCCTTGGCCAGTTTGGGCACCAGTTCCTTGGGCGTGCTCAGAGTGTCCTCCATCTTTTCTGAGATGGCCTCGAGGTCGGTGAGGACGAACTCCCTGACCGCCTTGCGATAGCGTTCCAGGTCCCGGGGCAGCTTGTAGTCCTTGATATCGAGCTGCAACTGATACCTCCTAGATGATTGCTGGCGGACGTTCCGCGTTACGGACGAAAACAGAATCCAGGAACTGCGTGAGGATTCTGGCGGTGGCCCCCCAAATGAGGTTGCCCTGGTACTGGTAGAAATACACGGGCTCCACGAGCCCGTTCCTGACTATGGCGTCTTCAGTGAAGCATGAGCGGTCCAGAAGCGCAGGGACCGGGACCTCCAGCAGGTACTCAGTCTCTGCCTTGCATATGTTGAACTCATACGGATAGGGAATTGCGGCCACGAAGGGCGATACCACGAAGTTGGAGATGTGCGTGGTTATGTCGTCCAGGCGGCCGAGCACCTCTACGTCCTGGAACCTGACCCCGACTTCCTCGAAGGTCTCGCGCAGGGCTGTGAATTCAAGCGAGACGTCCTCCTCGTCCTTTGCGCCGCCGGGGAAAGATATCTGCCCCTTGTGAGTGGCTACAGTCTGCGTCCTCTTTGTGAACAGCAGGTGTGGTTCCCGGCCCTTCTCGAACAGGGGCAGCAGCACTGCCGCCTGGACCAGGCCGGGGTCGTTGATGGTGTTGTGTTTTCGCTGTGCCAGAACGTCAGCGATTTGTCTGCGAAGCTTCATATGTATTGGGCTCCGGGATGGCCGGGGTCTATCGGATCCGGCCCCCGTTGCATGAGCCTACTCCAGTACGGTCGAGACTATCTCTTCGATGCTGCGCTGGACGTCGTAGTCGTCGCTCAGCGCCCAGACTACGGCCACCTGGCAGGCGCGGCGGGGTGCGATGCCCTCACGGACAAGCTTGCCCGCGTAGATCAGTAGGCGGGTGCTTACCCCTTCCTGCAGCCCGTGCTCTTTGAGGTTTCTGATCTTCTCGCCCAGCTTGGCCAGGTCAGCCGCCAGGGATTCGTTTACGCCGCTTTCGTGCGCGATGATCTTGGCCTCCACTTCCTTGTTGGGATAGCCGAACTCCACGGCGATGAAGCGTTGCCGGGTGCTGTGCTTCAGGTCTTTGAGCGCGCTCTGATAGCCCGGGTTGTATGAAATGACCAGCAGAAAGCCTTCCGCGGCCTCGATGACCTGGCCCCTCTTCTCGATGGGCAGCATCCTTCGATGGTCCGCCAGCGGATGGATGAGCACGGTGGTGTCCTTGCGGGCCTCCACGATCTCGTCCAGGTAGCAGATGGCGCCCGATTTCACGGCCCTGGTCAGAGGGCCGTCTACCCATCTCGTGGAGTCGCCCTCCAGCAGATAGCGACCGACTAGGTCGCTGGCGGTAAGGTCTTCGTGACAGGCCACAGTGACCAGCGGGATACTGTGCGAGTCCATGTGTCCCGGCGTCTCCGGCGGGTCCTGCTTTATGACGACCAGCGGCCTGCTCAGCTTGTAGGCCATGTACTCCACGAACCTGGTCTTGCCGCATCCGGTCGGGCCTTTGAGCAATACCGGCACTTTTTGGCGGTAGGCGGCGGTGAACACCTCTACCTCGTCCTTCACCGGAAGATAAAAGGGTTCTTGCGTGATAGGGTATTCCTCTATCACGTGTTCCCTGAACAGGCCTCCCGTTTGCTTAACCGACATCTGCCGCCAGCTCCTTCTTCATGTCCGCCCACAACTTCTTCACTTTGTCTTCAACCTCGGCGAGGGTGCAATTCGTGTCGATCACTACATCAGCGTGTCTGGCCCGCTCCGCCGACGAGAGCTGAGACTTGATGCGGGCTCTTGCCTGCTCCTCGGTGAGGCCGTTCCGGTTGACCAGCCTCTGGATGACCGTCTCCTCCGGCGCGGCGGTGACCCACACCTGGTCTGCAAGCGGAATCCAATTTGCTTCGATCAGGATTGCCGCCTCTAGCACCAATACATCGGTCTTCTCTTCGCGGCGCAGCGCTTCGATCTTGTCCTTCATCATCTGGAACATCCGGGGGTGCATGATGCCGTTCAGCTTCTGCAGGGCCTGCGGGTCGTTGAAGACGATCTGGGCCAGCTTGCGCCGGTCGATCTCGCGGTCGGGCTGGAGGATGTTCTCCCCGAAGGCGGCCACCACCTCTCGCCAGGTCTCGGTGTCGGGCCGGTATGCTTCGTGGCCGACCTTATCGGCATCGATGATCGTGGCGCCCAGCTTCTTCAGCATGTTGGCCACGGTGCTCTTGCCGCTGAGGATGCCCCCTGTTAGACCGATGACGATCAATGCTTCTCCGTCTGGCGAGATGCCTCTTACCATTTTAATGCTCCAGGCCAGTAACGTCAAGGCTAGGTGGGTTGAGGCTCCAGCGAAACAGGGAATATCCCCCTCTGCACCCCCTTTCGGGCGTTGCCTCAAATGTCATTCTGAGGAGCGAAGCGACGAAG
>JAUSJJ010000260.1 GCA_030647705.1 Dehalococcoidia bacterium | reverse complement strand
CGGTAAAGCGACGCCCTGCTCAGGAATGCCGGGCCGAAGCAGCGCAGATCGGTGGTGGTTATCAACGTCTGCTCAAACGATTCTACAGCGGACAGCAGGTAGTGTCGCCGCGAATCATCGAGCTCGGACAGCACGTCGTCCAGGAGCACCACCGGCTGATCTCCCGTGCGGGCCAGCATCAGCCTGGCCTCGCCCAGCCTCATGGACAAGGCGATGGTCCTCAGTTGTCCCCGGGATCCATAGGCGCCCATGTTGACCCCGTTTGTCATAAAGCGGAGATCGCTGCGATGCGGGCCTACAAGCGACATGCCCCGCGCGATCTCGCTGTGTTGCGCTGACTTGAGAGCTTCGGCGAACTTGCCCTCAATCTCGCCCAGCGCCTGTTCGGACTCGATATCGATGAAGTCATCCTGCAGCAGACGCTCTACGTGGACGACATCGATCCTCTCCTGTCCGCCGGTAAGGTCATGGTGAACCGCCTGCGCCAGGCTGTTCAAACTCCGCAAAGAACGGCAGCGCTGCCAGAGAATGTACGCGCCATTGCTCACCATCTCGCGGTCCCAGAAGGCAAGCTGTTCAACGTCGGCGGAGCGTTCAGAGATGAGACGGAGCAGGTGGTTGCGTTGCACCAACACGCGGTTGTAGCGTTGCAGGCTACGCAGATAGTGGGGATCGATCTGGCAATTCAAGATGTCCAGATAGCGACGGCGCAGACTGGGGGCGCCTCTCACCAGGTCGAGGTCCGCGGAGCTGAAGAGCACCGCGGTGACCACGCCCAGCAGGTCCGCCGCTCTGCGCACCACCCCATTTATCTTGATCCTCTTCTGGCAGGAGGCCGCCTCAACGTCCTCGCCGGCAAGTGGAGCATCGTCGGCAGAGGCCCGTTTGCGGGCCAGCAGCGTCAACTCCACCTCCCCCTTGCCCCTCGCCCGCTGGACGCCGGCCTTCAGGCGACAGACGGGGATCACCTCCTCCAGGGCAGACCAGTTGATGAGCTCCCTTTCGGTCAGGGCGCGAGACGACCTGGAGGTGGCGAGAAGGTAGACCGCTTCGAGGAGGTTGCTCTTGCCCTGGGCGTTGTCTCCCTCAAACACGACCGGACCCGGAGGCAGGTCTAGCTCCAGTCCACGGTAGTTGCGATAATTGGCCAGAGAGAGATGGGTTATGACCATGCTGCGCCTCCGGCTCTATCCACGCCTCAACGGCCCGCCTCTTCCATCCCCCAGGTCTGCATCAGCTTCCTTATCTTCTGCGCCAGCCCCGGGTCTGCCCGAAGCCGGCTTATGAAGATGGGACAGCCTTCGAGAATGGAATTCTGGGCAGCCGAGGCCAGCCCGGCCAGGAATTGGGACATCCCGGACGCAGGCACGCCGGCGGGAGAAGCCCCGGGCATGGTAGACTCAAACTGCCGTTTCATGTCCTCGGCGCTCACCCTGATGGGAAGAACGCAGGACTTGTACCAGGGGCACTCTTTGCACTCTATCAGTGCGGATGCTTCGTCCAATATGTCAGCCATAGCTCCACCTCACGTCCGCTTATGCGAAGGGGCATGTCTCCTCGGACACGAGGGAGGCATGCCCCCAGGACACCCCGACCGTATATCTCTCGCCTACTGATACATGAGCGATGAGAGGTGTTTAATGCGCTTCAACATGTTCGGATGCGTCTGGAACACCTCCATCATCTTTTCGCCGAAGCCAAGCTGCACCCTCTTGCTGCGCAGCGTAGCCAGCTCACTGGAGCTTATGGCGCCGCTCATGTCCGTGTCCAGTTCCCGCAGCTCCCTGATCTCTGTCCAGGCCCGGGAAGGGTCATTGATGAAGAAGGCCTTCATGCCCTCGACCTGTTTCACAGCCTGCTTCGAGGCCTTGGCATTCCAGTAGGTCAGCTTGTAGAGGGCGCTGGCCAGACAGCGCGGCTCGTTCCTCAGCTTGACGCTGCCCTGGTCGGCGAAGTACTCTCTGATCCTCGATCCGTAAAGCACCAGCAGGTTGGTGATGAAATACAGCACCAGCATGCCAATGCCGATGAGCGGCAGGATGTTGGCGCCCTGGCTGTCCTTCCTGTCACGGCTACCCCCGAACATGCCACCCCAGATGAGACTCATCGCAACGTAGTAGAGAATCATCGGCAGGATGCTCAGGATGGTTATAAAGGCCATATCATGGTTCTTGATATGCGACACTTCATGGCCCAAGACGGCTCTCAGTTCATCCTTGTTCAGGATGTTCATGATGCCCTTGGTGACGCAGATCCGGGCGTCCCCCTGGGTCCGGCCAAAAGCGAAGGCGTTGGGAACATCCATATCTGAAATCCCCACCTTCGGTTTTGGAATGCCGGCGTCTCTGGCCAACTCCGCGACCATTTGATGCAATGCCGGCTGCTCTTGCTCCGAAACGTACTTTATCTTCATCATCCAGGATACCATCGAAGGGCCGATAAGGTACTGCAAGAGCACCATCCCGACAGCCATGGCCGCATACAGGACGAAGCTGCCTACACCCAGCAGCTCGCCAATGGCGAGCACCGCCAGGTAAAGTATGCCCAACATCGCGCCCAGCAGCAGATACAATCTGATCTGCAAACTCATGTTCTTTCGACTCCTCCTGCGACGGACGCCTCCTGGCGCCCGATAGACTTATCTGCAGTCCACGCAAGTATCTTATTATATCATTATTGGCCTGGCGCGCAAATTCCGTATGACGGGCCCAGGTTCTCTCAAAGAGGCGATCCATCATGCCCATCTACACGGGCGCCACGAAGGACTAAAATTTGAGAGTCCACAGGAGAGGTGTTTCCTCTCTGGCACGGGGTCTGGGGATGTCACCCAACCTCCTTTTCCTTCCCCACTCTCCTGTGCCCTGGCGTTGCCTCGAATGTCATTCTGAGGAGCGAAGCGACGAAGAATCTCGTCCTTCGGGGTGGGGTACGATCCTCCGCGGAGCCTGTCCTGAGCAAAGCGAAGGGCTCAGGATGACAGTGCTGCAGTGCTTTTGGGGCAAGACCCCTGTGACCAGAAGAAGGGGACAAGAGAGGTGCGGTAACTGAAGGGCTTCTCAGAGAACTCTCGGAATACTGAGTTCTCGGTCTGCGCCAAATGTGATAGAATGTCAACGGCACCAATACGGCGGAGTGAGATGGACGAACAGGAGCTAATCCAAGCCAGCAAGAAGGGCGAGCTGGACTGCTTCAACCAGCTCGTGATTACCTACCAAAAGCAGGTCTACAACTTCGCGCTCCGCATGGTCAACCGGCCGGAGACGGCTGAAGATATCACCCAGGAAACCTTCCTTTCGGCCTTCCGTAGCATCGGCAGTTTCAAGGGGGGCAGCTTCCGCGCTTGGCTGTTCCGCATAGCCTCCAACTCCTGCTACGACCAGATGCGCCGCTGGCAGCGCAAGCCATCCAGTTCTCTGGAGGCCCTCCAGGCCGAAGCCAAGCTGGCTGACCCGGTAGACAAAGGGGAATCCCCGGAGGAGCACGTGCTGCGCCGGGAGCTGGCTGGAGTCCTCAGGGAGGGACTGGCCGACTTGCCGGAGGACCAGCGCGCCATAGTCATCCTGTCTGACATACAGGGCTTCAGCTACGAGGAAATGGCGGAAGCCACCAGAACCCCCCTCGGTACCGTCAAGTCTCGTCTCAACCGCGGCCGCGCTCATCTGCGCAGTTTCCTGCTGAAGCACGGGGAACTTTTGCCCGGCAGATTCCGTCAATAGATATAGGTGACTTTGGTGAAGATTTTCGGAATGAGACATCGCTTAGAGGACTGTTCCCAGGTGCGCGAAACGCTATCGGAATACCTGGATAGG
>JAUSJJ010000249.1 GCA_030647705.1 Dehalococcoidia bacterium | reverse complement strand
CATCGGCGATTGCGCCGGAGTGCGGAGGCTGTTCCAGGCGACCAGAGACGCCGGCACACTGGGGAGACGAATCTGACCAAACGGCAGGTCTGAGCCCGCATCGGCTCAGACTTTGTCATATTGAGCCAATCAGACAGAGATGAAGCAGGGCAGGCGTAACGCCTGCCCTGCTTGTTTATCCAAGCGTGCGCAGAGGGGCCGGATACGGCATCGTTTGCAGGAAATTTACGTCGAGCGCTCACTAGATGGGTCTTGACAGCGAGGGATGAATGGCTGACAATGAGCATCAGTGCCACGTCTGACGTGACATCATGATGGCTTGTTTTGTGAGATACGCCGCGCAATTCGGCGGCGATGGACGCCTGTCTCAAGGGGTTCCCTGACATGACATTTGAGAATACTGAACAGCACAGCCCCTGGGAATGGGCTGGCACGGCCAATGGAGGTAAACTGTGAACAACTGCCGGATCGGCGTGTTGACGGGTGGCGGAGATTGCGCCGGGCTCAATCCCGCTTTGAAATGGGTGACTAAAGCAGCCCTTGACTCCAGGTTCCAGGCTACCAGGACTGTGACTTGCGGGGTGGTGGGGATAAGGGACGGCTGGAAGGGGCTGATTGAAGTGGAACCGGGGACGCCCGAGGAGGCCAACTGGTTGCAGCCTCTGGACGAAAGCGTGGTCAGGACCTGGGACAGGTTCGGCGGCACCAACCTGGGCACCTCTCGCACGAACCCGTTTGACCCCAAGAAAGACCGCTCGAAAAAAGTAATGGAGAACATTGAAAAACTGGGCATCGATGTTCTGATCGTCATCGGCGGCGATGACACGCTGGGTGTGGCCCACAGGCTGGCGCAGATGGGCGTGAAGGTGGTGGGTGTTCCCAAGACTATAGATAACGACCTGTCGGCCACCGACTACTCTCTCGGCTTCGAGACTGCGGTGGACGTCATCACGGAAGAGATAGACCGGCTGAGGACCACCGCCGGTTCACACAAGAGGATATTCGTAGTGGAGACCATGGGCCGCTACACCGGCTGGCTGTCGCTGGCTGGCGGTGAGTCCAGCGGCGCCTATATCATCATCGTTCCAGAGTGTCCTTTCTCGATCGCCAAGATAAACTCGCTGCTGCTCGATGGCAAGAAGCGAGGCCTGAGATACGAGATCGTGGTCGTTGCAGAAGGGGCCAAACCAGAGGGTGGGCAGGAGATCGTGCAGCGGGGCGGCACCGACGCCTTCGGACACAAGGCGCTGGGTGGTGTTGGGCAGTTCCTCGCCGACCAGATAGCCGAGGGCACCGGTCTGGATACGCGCAGCGTAACCCTGAGCCATCTGCAGCGGGGTGGTGCTCCCTGCGCTTATGACCGGAGAATGGGCCGCTATTTTGGCATTGCCGCCGTGGACATGGTGGTGAGAGGGGAGTTCGGCCGGATGGTGTCCTACCGGAACGGGCGCATAACCTCGGTCGATCTCAAAGAAGCCATAGGCAAGCAGCACCGCGTGGACATCGAAAACGATTACGACGTTGAGCGCTACAACGGCAAGCGGACCATTCTGGGCTATAGATAGAAGGTAGGGAAGGGACGTTGTCCCGTTCCTGTCAGAGGTGTCTGGGGTTGAGAGAAGGCCACAATAAAACCATAATGTAGGGTGGGTGCAGCGCAGGAGACTATCTCATAATTCGGTTCGCTGAATCTGGACCAACCATTGCCTCAGATTCAAGCATAGCACTTTTGAGACAGACTCCGCAGCGAAACCCACCTTTGGACTTCGTGGTGGGTTTCATTTCATTCCACCCACCCTACGAATACTGGGTGGACGCCATCGCAACAAGTCGGGATGGCGGGTGGATGAGGGCAAGCCACCTAACAACAGAACATGGAGGACACGTAAATGTTCAATACTCTCGCTGATTTGCAGAACGCCGTCATGCCCTGGGCGGAACTCGGGGACGGCAAAGTCACACTGAGGGACGTCAAGGCGTTCCGGCGCCAGCAAACTGATGACCTTATCACTAACGCAGTGTTCAACCCGGACGCCCGGGTCAAGGAGCTATGCCGGCAGCTAATCAAAGAGACCGCGCTGAAGCTGGGCATAGTCTCCTCCAGCATCCAGCCCCTGTACGAAGCGGCGGGCCGAGGCGAATACCAGCGTAAGACAGTCCCTGCGATGAACATCCGGGGCATAACCTATCACGTGGCCAGACGGGTATTCAGAGCTGCCATGAAGCAACGGGTGGGCGCCTTCGTTTTCGAGATCGCCCGTTCCGAGATCGGCTACACTGAGCAACGGCCGGCAGAGTACGCTGTCTGCGTGCTGGCAGCGGCCATCCGAGAAGGCTTCTTCGGTCCCGTCTTCATCCAGGGCGACCACTTCCAGTTCAACGCCAAGAAATACTCCTCTGAGCCCGAGGCCGAGACCAACTCCCTGAAAGACCTTGTGCGTGAGGCCATCGCCGCCGATTTCCTGAACATAGACATAGACGCGTCCACGCTGGTCGATATCAGCCTGCCCACGCTGGAGAAGCAGCAGGAGAAGAACTACAGGGTGACGGCTGAGATGACCCGCTTCATCCGGACCCTTCAGCCCAAAGGCGTCACCATCTCGGTGGGCGGCGAGATCGGGGAGGTGGGCAAGGCCAACAGCACCGTGGAAGACCTGGCCGCATTCATGGATGGATACAAGAAAGTGGTGGGCGGCTCGGTGAAGGGCATCTCCAAGATCAGCGTCCAGACCGGCACCAAGCACGGCGGCCTGGTGATGCCGGACGGCTCGGTAGCCAAGGTAAAGGTCGATTTCGAAACCCTGGGCAAGCTTTCGCAGGCGGCGCGCGAAAGGTATGGCATGGCCGGGGCCGTTCAGCATGGCGCCTCGACATTGCCTGACGATGCCTTCGACCACTTCCCGCGGGTAGGCACCGCGGAGATCCACCTGGCGACGGGCTTCCAGAACATCATTTACCAGAGCCCCCGATTCCCCAAAGACCTGCTCACCAGGATCGATGAGTACCTGCGGGAAGCCCACGGCAAGGAGCGCAAGCCGAGTGATACCGAGGAGCAGTTCATCTACGAAAACCGCAAGCGCGCCTTCGGGCCGTTCAAGAAGGATCTGTGGGAGCTTCCTGAAGACGCCATGAACGACATCATGGGGACTCTGGAGGACAGGTTCGGCCTGCTCTTCTCCAAGCTGAACATTCAGGACACCGTGGACCTGGTGAAGAAGTACGCGAAGCCGTGACGGCCCTGTGGGTCGCCGCTCGGCATTCCGGAATGCATCCCTCGCTACGTGAGGGCGACCTCGCCATCGAGGCTCCGTGAGCATATACGACATCTCCGTGACTATCTCCGAAGACACCCATGTTTACCCTGGCGACGCAGGGGCCAGGATCACGCCCACGAAACAGATTTCGAAAGGCCGGGCGTATAACCTCTCCGCTTTGCACCTGGGATCACACGTGGGCACGCACGTAGACGCCCCCCGCCATTTCTTTCAGGGGGCGCAGACAGTGGACGCATTGCCGCTCGATGTCCTGATGGGCGAGGCCTGGGTCTGCCATTTCCCCGATGTCGACGCCATCACCGATGAGGCTCTGGCGGGAGCAGGCATCCCGCCCGGCGCCGAGCGGCTGCTGATCAGGACGCGAAACTCCGGGTTGTGGCGAAAACGTGGCTTCCAGGAGGACTTCGCCTACCTCACGCCGGAAGCCGCACGCTGGATGGTAGCGCGGGGGATCAAGCTGGTCGGTTTCGACTACCTATCGCTGGAGAAGTACGGCGTCAGGCAGGCGGGCGCGCATATGGCGCTGCTGGGCGCCGGCGTGATCATCCTGGAGGGGATAGACCTCAGTCAGGTGACGCCAGGCGATTACGAGCTGGTCTGCCTGCCCCTCAAGCTGAAAGACGGCGATGGCGCACCGGCCAGGGCGGTCCTGGTGAAGAGGTAGGGGGGAACATGGTACTGTTTGTGCCCTTGCGAACGTCCAGCGGAGACGGGGAAATGGCGATTGAGTTTGTAGGTCGGGTTTCCTAACCCGACCGTCGTAGGCGGGCAGCTTGGAAACCTGCCCTGCGTGAGGCAATCGCTGATTTCGGGGTGCAACTGGCATATTGACTTCGAAGAACACTTGTGCTAATATGCCTGCAAAAGAGGGTCAGCAGGAGATTGAAAAATGCTGATGACCGATGCAGCCATACGCAAGGCAATGGAAACCAAAGAGCTGACAATCGATAACTTCGATGAGCGTGCACTGCAGCCTGCTAGCTACGACACGAGGCTGGGCGAAGAGGCGATGACAAGTAGCCGTCGGGAGAAGATCAATCCTGCTGAAAAAGGTCTACTGATCATTGCACCAGGGGGCTTCGCTTTGGTGACCACTCATGAAAGGCTCTCTCTTAGCCCCACGGTTGCCGGACACATAGGTCTACGCTCCTATTATGCCAAGAGGGGACTGGTCAGGGAGCCTTTCTGCACAGTAGAATTCTTCCATCTTGCGGAGCCTGCCACAAAGCCTTACTCGGGCGAATCCCAAAGGCAGGCCGGGATTTCGGTATCCGACATACAGAACTTGGTCGACGCCCAAGGGATGACGTTCGGACAAGTCATAACCGCTTTGCAGGATCTCGGTCAGAATGTGAAGTCGCTGTCAGACTCCGTGAAGACGCTAAAATGGATGTTCCCCGTGCTACTTGCCTTCGGCATTGCCGTCATCGCTGTTCTAGTGGCTCTGAAATGATCTACTACCCTCTCTTGGAGGCCCGATGAAGCAGCTTTCGCCAAGGCAGCAGGGCATCTTTCAGTTCATCCGCGATTTCATGGAGGAGCGGAACTACCCGCCCTCGGTGCGTGACATCGTACAGGGATGCAAGCTGAGTTCGACCTCGGTGGCCGACTACAATCTGAACATCATCGAGGAGCAGGGCTACATTCGCCGCGCCCGCGACATCTCCAGGGGCATCGAGCTGGTGGGAGGAAGCCGGCCCGTGCGCGTGCCTGTAATCGGACAGATCGCCGCCGGCCAGCCGATACCGGCGCCTCAGCCTGACGCCTGGAGCACAGCCTATCTGGGTGAAAGCGTGGAGGTCCCCAGGGACATGCTTCACGGCAAGGTGAACGTCTACGCACTGAAGGTCAAGGGCGCCTCCATGATCGATGCGCTGATCGGGGATGGCGACCTGGTGCTGATGCAACAGGCGGATACCGCCGAAGACGGCGACACGGTGGCTGTGTGGTTGAAGGAAGAGCAGGCGGTCACACTGAAGCGGCTCTACAGGGATGATGGCCGGATCCGCCTCCAGCCGGCCAACAAACGGATGAAGCCCCTCTACGTGGCGCCGGAGGATGTGGAGATCCAGGGGAAGGTCGTCGGGGT
>JAUSJJ010000248.1 GCA_030647705.1 Dehalococcoidia bacterium | reverse complement strand
AATCGGCGCAGGCCATCGCTGAAGGGGCAGTCCTCGGCCTGTACACCTTCAAGAAGCACCAGACCAAGGACAAGAACAATGGCAAAGAGCTGACCGAGCTGCTGGTCGTTGACCGGGAGCAGGCTTCGTTGCCCGAGCTGGAGAGGGGCATCGCCAGAGGTAGCATCATCGCTGAGGCCACTAACCTGGCCCGCGATATGGTCAACGAACCCGCCAATTTCATGACACCCACCCATATGGCCGATGCCGCCCGCAAAGTGGCAGCGGAACAAGGCCTGGAGGTGACGGTGCTCGGCCCGGAAGAGATCAAGGCGTTGAACATGGGCGGTCTCCTCGGCGTGGCCCAGGGCAGCGCCCAGCCTCCATGCTTCATCATCCTGCGCTATCGGGGCAACCCCGGTTCGAAGAACACGCTCGGACTGGTGGGCAAAGGCCTGACCTTCGACTCGGGAGGCATCTCCATCAAGCCCTCGGAGCGCATGGAAGAGATGAAGACCGATATGTCCGGCGGGGCTGCCGTCATCGCCGCAATGAAGGCCATCGCCCAACTCAAGCCGAAGATCAACGTCACCGGCCTGGTGCCGGCCACCGAAAACCTCCCCGACGGCAAGGCCTACAAGCCCGGCGACGTGCTCAAGGCCATGAACGGCAAGACTATCGAGATCATCAGCACCGACGCCGAAGGCCGCGTCATCCTGGCCGATGCGCTGGTCTACGCCCGAAAAGAGGGGCTGTCTCCGGTGGTGGACGCGGCTACGCTCACCGGCGCCTGCGTGGTAGCGCTGGGGCACGTCTGCAGCGGCGCGTTCACCAACAACCAGCCCTTCCTGGAGAAGGTGTCGAAGGCCGCCGAAGTTGCAGGCGAACGCGCCTGGCAGTTGCCCATGTACGACGACTACAAGGAGTTGAACAAGAGCGACGTGGCCGATATGAAGAACGCGGGCAACCGCTACGGCGGCGCCATCACCGCTGCGCAATTCCTGGCGGAGTTCATAGAGGACACGCCCTGGGTGCACCTGGACATCGCCGGGACGGCGGACACCGACAAGACGAAGGGCTATCAGGTAAAAGGGGCCACCGGCGTGCCGGTGAGGACCTTCGTCAACCTGGCGCTTAACATGGCTGAGGCATAAGCACTTTGCCGAGGCGTATTGCAGATGACGTCAGCCATCTGCCTGTCATTCTGAGGAGTCCGCCACTGGCGGACGAACGAAGAATCTCGTTGTCTCCTGGCAGTTGTGGGTGACCTAGAGGGTGAGTCATTCTTGGGAATTCCAGAAAGGGAGGTCATCGATGAAGATCAAATGGCTGGGGCATGCTTCGTTCCTCATCACCACGGCGAAGGGGGTGCGTATTGTGCTCGACCCCTACACTCCGGGCGGTCCTCTCAAGTACGGGCGCATCAACGAGACGGCGGATGCCGTCACCGTCAGCCATGAGCACGGCGACCACAGCGATGCGTCCTCGATAAAGGGCAGCCCTCAGGTGTTCAAAGGCGCCGGCGTCTACACCGTGAAGGGCGTCGAGGTCAAGGGCATCGCCGCCTATCACGATACGTCACGAGGCTCCGAAAAGGGCACGAACACCATGTTCCGCTTCAGCGCGGACGGGATAACGGTGGCCCACATGGGCGACCTGGGACACCTTCTCTCTGACAAGGACCTGGCTGAGCTGGGCACGGTGGACGTGCTGCTGCTGCCCGTGGGCGGCTTCTACACCATCGATGCCGCCGCCGCGACCAAGCTGGTGGCGCAGGTCAAGCCCAAGGTGGCCATCCCGATGCACGTCAAGAACGAGAAGTGCGAGTACCCGCTGGCCACCGTCGAGGACTTTTTGAAGGGCAAGACCAACGTGAAGAGGCTGGACTCCTCAGAGATCGAGCTGAAGAAAGAGGCCCTGCCCAAAGCCACCGAGATCGTGGTGCTGCAGCACGCGATGTAGAGGGAAGAGCCTGGTGCGGCACCAAGCCTTCTTCGGGGGATGGAGTAGGTCGTAGGGTGGGTGGAATGAAATAGAACCCACCACAAAGTAAAGGGCTGCAGGTGGGTTGCGCTCCACTGCAACCACCCTACTTTATGTCTGAAAAGTCCCTCCGGCCATCCCCCCGTATCAAGTACGGGGCAGGCGCTGTGTCCTCCTTCCTGGACAGGAAGGGGGATCTTGAACCCGGGGGACACCCCCAAGCCCCCAGCAGGAAGTACCCTGCACCTCCTCTTAGACGGCCTGTGTAGCTCCCTTTCGCAAACGGGGAACGAAGCTGTCTCCCCTTTTGAAAAAGGGGGACGAACAGGGATTCGATGACAATCCTGTGAGTCTCGCCGACTACTCATCCATGCGGCAAGTTCCCTGCCTGCGTCACCGCTGTGCTATAATTGACGGGATTTATCGCCATGAGAATACTCCATTTCGCTGACCTTCACCTGGGCATCGAGAAGTACAGCCGGCCGGACCCGGAGACCGGGATGCCGTCGCGGGTGATAGACTTCCTCAAAGCCCTCGATGAGCTGGTGGACTATGCCCTGAGCGCGCGCGTCGACCTCGTCCTGTTTTGCGGTGACGCCTACCGCAATCGGGAGCCGTCCCAGACCTACCAGCGAGAGTTCGCCAAGCGCATAGTCAGGCTGGCTGCAGGCGGCGTCCCCGTCTTCCTCCTGGTGGGCAACCACGACCTGCCCAGCGCAGTCTACCGCGCCACCACGGTCGAGATCTTCGATACCGTCCTGATGGACAGGGTCACCGTGGCTGCAAAGCCGGGCGTATACCTGGTCCAGACCAAGAGCGGGCCAATCCAGATCGTCGCCATGCCCTGGCCCAGGCGGTCGTCGCTACTGGGTAAAGAAGGGTATAAGAACCTATCTTTGGTCAAAGCCGACCACGTACTCGCCGAGGCGATTGCGCAAGAGATAAACGATCAGGCGGAGAAGCTCGACCCTGGCCTCCCAGCCATCCTAGCCGCACACGTTTCTTTTGCGGAGGCAAAGGGAGGCTCGGAGCAGCGCATGGTCATGGGCCAAGACCCGCTGCTGCTGCTCAGCAGCATACCCAGGGAAGCGTTCGACTACGGAGCATTGGGACATTGTCACACCGCCCAGGCCATCTCGCTGCACCCCCCCATGATCTATCCAGGCAGCCTGCAGCCCGTTGATTTCGGTGAGGCGGACCAGCCCAATGGCTTCTACGTGGTCGAGATCGACCCGGCCAGGCCAAGAGGCGAACGCGCCATCTCTCACGAGTTCAAGCCGGTGACGTCGCGACCTTTCGTGACCATAAAGGTCGACGCCAACTCCGATGAGCCAACTACGACAGTGCTCCAAGCCATATCCAAGAAGAGTATCTCCAGAGCCATCGTCAGACTGCTGATACAGGTGGATTCCGAGCGAGATGCGCGACTTCGAGAGGCCGACATCCGAGAGGCACTGGCCACGGCCCAGGTCTTCACGATATCCCGAGAAGTGAAACGGGAACGGCGGACAAGACTCGGTGGATACTCGGCAGAGGCGATCACTCCGGCGCAGGCGCTCCGCGTGTACCTGGAATCGCTGAAGGACCTGCCGCCCGACCGCGCCAGGACGCTGCTGGAATACGGCGAGCGACTGTTGGCAGAAGAACGCGAAGAGGCGGAGCAGGGCGCTGATACGGCGCCCAAGTGACGTTGTCATCCTGAGTCCCGTTAGGTCGGGACGAAGGATCTCGTAGCCAGACCTGGAGGACGAGATTCTTCGTTGTCCGCCTGCGGCGTGACTCCTCAGAATGACATTTGATGCTGAGTCTCTCGAGGGAAGGGGGAGAGGTCGTTGCAGGAGGTGTTATCATGCCATCCCTGACTTTCTATGGCGGCGTTGGCGAGATCGGCGGGAACCAGATACTGCTGTCC
>JAUSJJ010000247.1 GCA_030647705.1 Dehalococcoidia bacterium | reverse complement strand
CTATCAGTTGATGAAGTGCTTCGCGGCGGAAGCCAGTGACCATGGCGCGAAGCTGGTGTATCGCTCGAAGGTCACGGGGATAGAGAGGGTGAACGGAGGCTACCGGGTGACTGTGGAAGACGCTTCGGGGACTTTCTGCTTTCGCAGCAGAATCCTGATCAACTCGGCGGGGCTGCAGTCGGATAGGGTGGCCGGCATGGCCGGCATAGACCTGGACCAGGTGGGCTACAGGTTGCGCTACTGCAAGGGCCAGTACTTCAACGCAGGCAAGAACGGCCTGGTCAGGCATCTGGTGTATCCGGCGCCGGAGCCGAAGGGCGTGGGGCTGGGCATCCACGTGACGCTTGACCTCGAAGGCAGGATGCTGCTCGGGCCGGACGCCCGCTACGTGGATGAAATAGATTACTCGGTTGACATGGGGCAACGACGGGCTTTTTGCGATTCGGTGAGGAGGCTGTTGCCATCCGTCGATTGTGAACGGATCGAGCCGGAGATGGCGGGCATCAGGCCGAAGCTCCAGGGCCCGGGGGAGTCGTTCAGGGATTTCATCGTCAGGGACGAGGCAGACAGAGGGCTGCCCGGCTTCATCAATCTGGTCGGGATCGAGTCGCCGGGGCTCACCGCTTCGCCTGCCATCGCCCGGCTTGTTGCGGAGTTGGCTATTCGGGCGATGAACGGGTAAACTGTACAGGATGACTCGACGAAACGACAGGTCTTCGACCACTGAGAAACGCGGCGCCGTGCTCAACGGCCAGGAGATCACTTTCACCCTCCGGCGCAGCGCCAGAGCCAGGCGACTCAGGCTGGAGGTGAGGCCGGAAACGGGCCTTATCGCCGTCGTCCCGCGCCGGTATGATATGCGCGAGCTGGAGAAGTTCCTGGAAGCCAAGGCAAGCTGGGTGTTGCGCCACCTGGCGAAGTGCGATCAACTCCGGCGTCCCCGGAGTGACGGAGATCTGAAAAGCGGCGATACCATTCCATATCTGGGCAAGGCAGTGAAGATCGCTGTGCAGATGAGCTGGAACGGCTCTGGAGCGAAGCTGAAAGGGGAACACTTGCTGGTCAGCCTTGGGGCAGGCAGCGAAGGCCTGGGGCCGATGCTGGAGGAGTGGTACCGGATGCAGGCCGCCGCGTTGTTGAAGCGGCGTGCAGACGAGCTCAGCGCAAGTCTGGGGCTGACCTACAATCGGGTCATGATACGGGGACAGAAGACGAGGTGGGGCAGCTGTTCTCACAAGTACAACCTCAGCTTCAACTGGAGACTGGTAATGGCGCCCAGGCCTGTGATCGACTACGTGGTGCTTCATGAGCTGGCGCACCTCAAGGAGATGAACCACACCAAGCGGTTCTGGAAACTGCTGGCCCAGTATTGTCCTCGATGGCGGCAGCGCAGGAAGTGGCTGAAAGACCACGGGCCGGAGTTGGCTGCTGTGCTGCCGTGCTAGAAGGCCAGTGCTCTGTGGACGTCGGGGGATCGGGGATTGACCGGTCACGCGTCTTCTTGACACATCGGGACGAAAAATGTGCTATGATATGTAAGATGGCCTGAAAAGAGGCGAGAGAGGACTCGCTGGGCGTCAGGTGCGTGACCTGGGCTTGACAACCAGTGGAAACGCCCGTATAATTGCGCCAATTTTGAAAACCAAATGAACGTTAACGTGGCTCAACAACTGAAAGAACCCGTTGGCTCCGTCCGCCGTTATCCGGTGGACGAACCTCTGCCGCCAGACAACCACCTTTTGACAGGTGAGTTGACCTTCCTGCGGACAGGGGGCGGTATTCTGGTCAACGGTACACTTCACACTGCTGTGGAGTGCGTCTGCAGCCGTTGTTTGGAACCTTTCGACTGTGAGTTGACGTTTCAAATTGAAGAAGAATACTTCCCTCAAATCGACGTTCTTACCGGAATGCCCCAGCCCGTACCCGAAGAGGCCCAAGATTTCATCGTCGGCCCCGACCATATCCTGGACCTGGCTGATGCCTTCAGGCAGAATGTGCTGCTGGCCACCCCGATGAAGACCATATGCAAACCGGACTGTGCAGGCTTGTGTTCCGGATGTGGGGTCAATATCAACACGGAGGGCTGCAGGTGTGCTCCCGAAGAGGTTGATCCGCGGTGGGCGGATCTGAAGAAGCTGATGGTGGGAGCAAGCCGGCAAAAGGGAAGAAGTGAAGGAGCTAATCTGTAATGCCACCACTGCCTAAGCGCAAGTATCCCAAAGCGCGTCAGGGCGACCGGAGAAGTCACCTGGCGTTGACCTTGCCGAAGCTGGTACCTTGTCCGCAATGTCACAACCTCAAACCATCTCACCGGGTGTGCCCCGAGTGCGGGCACTATGCCGGGAGAGAGGCCATCAAGGTCAAGGCTGAACCCTCCAAGAAATGAGGAGACTGAGACCCCGGGTGACGCACGCGACCGGATGGGGACTGTATTCCGGCCGCCACATGTGTAAAGACAAGTGAGGGAAGATGTTTAAGACACGGAGATCGAAGGGAAGTCAAGGGCCAAAGACGGCTTTCGTATTTCCAGGACAAGGTTCTCAAGAAGTCGGCATGGGAAACGACCTGTACAAGAACTCGGCGGAAGCCAGGGCCGTTTTCCAGGAGGCCGATGAGGCTTTGGGTTTCTCGCTGTCGCGTCTCTGTTTCGAAGGCCCCCATGAGGAGCTTCGCCAGACCATCAACGCCCAACCAGCCATTCTCACCATGAGCGTGGCCTGTCTCCGTGAAGCTCAGGCGTCTTCCCCGCTTATCTCGTCGAACACACCGGCGTTCGTAGCAGGGCACAGCCTCGGTGAGTACACGGCGATGGTCGCCGCCAACGTGATGAGTTTCTCCGATGCGATTCGCCTGGTCCGAGAACGAGGACGGCTGATGCAGGAGGCCGGGCAACTCCAACCCGGCGGCATGGCAGCCATAATCGGCCTGGATGAGGCGTCGGTGGAGAGGATTTGCTGGGAAACGGGAGCACAGATCGCCAATTTCAACTCCGCAGACCAGATCGTGCTCAGCGGAGACAAAGAGTCGCTGGTCCGCGCCATGGACCTGGGGCGTGTTATGGGCGCCAAGAGGATTGTGCCTCTGGACGTGAGTGGCGCTTTCCATTCCCGGCTCATGCGGCCTGCCGCTGAAGGCATGGCGAAGGCGATCTCCCAAATGCCCTTTGATGATCCCTCCGTTCCCATCGTGGCCAACAGCACCGCCTCGCCCGTGTTCACGGCTGGGGAGGTAAGACAGGAGCTGGTGTCACAGCTTTGCAGCAGCGTCCGCTGGCGTCACTCGGTGGAGTTCATGGCCAAATCGGGAGTCGATACCTTTGTTGAAATAGGCCCCGGCCGCGTTCTCTCCGGCCTGATCAAGCGTATCGATAAGGAAGCGCGGACCATCAACATCAGCGACGCAGCCTCTACCGGGGTCAATCCCGCCCTTTCCGGTGGCAGCTAGTGAAGGCCTCTTCCGGTGACGGAATGCAGGTTAACGCCTCTCGATCCCCTTCTCATTCGCAGGCAGAATCCCGCCGGTTTGTACCATGCCTTGCGTTCGCGGCGAGCGTCTATTGAGTCTTGAGAAGCAGGGGGCCTTGGCCCTTCGTTCCTTCGGCCTTTGACTTGACAGAAACGGGTACCAACAAGGATAATTAGTGGTAAGAAGTCGGAATAGCCATGATTGACCTTTCCCATAGAGTAAGCATAGTGACCGGGGGCGGGCGGGGAATCGGCCGGACTATCGCGTTGAGGCTTGCCGAGCAGGGGGCAACGGTTGTTGTGAATGACCTTGCCGGGTCGGCCGATGCGCCAAAGGTGGTTGAGGAGATCGAGGCAAAGGGCCGTCAGGCTGCCTTCATTCCCGGTGATATCAGTGTGGCCGAGGAAGCGAGTGCGGTGGTGGAAAGAGCAGTTTCCACCTTCGGCAAGGTCGATATCCTGGTCAATAACGCCGGAATAACAAGAGACAACTTGGCTATCCGCATGTCCGATCAAGATTGGGATCGGGTACTCAGCATCAACCTCAAGGGGGCATTCTATTGCTCCAGAGCCGTTCTCCGGCATATGATACGACAGCGCTGGGGGCGGCTGATCAGCATTGCCAGCATAGTAGGCATAGTGGGTAACGCCGGTCAGGCCAACTACGCCGCATCCAAGGGCGGTCTGATTGCCATGACCAAGACTCTGGCTCAAGAAGTGGCCTCCCGTGGCGTCACGGCCAACGCGGTGGCGCCTGGGTTCATCGAGACGGAGATGACGCAGAAACTGAGCCCGAACGTACAGGAAGGGCTCTTGAAGCGGATCCCACTGGGGTACTTTGGGTCGGTGGAGGATGTGGCCAACGCAGTAGCGTTTCTCGCTTCCGAGGAGGCCCGCTACATCACCGGTCACGTCCTCAATGTCAATGGAGGGATGGCGATGATATGATCGACTTCTATCGCTTTGGGGAGATAACAGTCGACGGAAAGAAGTATCACTCCGATGTGATCATCTATCCGGATCACGTGGAGGCTGATTGGGGAAGGAAGGATTGCCATCAGGTCTGTCTGAATGACGTGGAAGAGATACTGCACCTGAAGCCGGATGTTCTGGTCCTGGGGACCGGCCGTCCGGGCCTGGTACAGATGCTTCCCGAGACCCTGCGCAAACTCGAAGACCTCAGCATCAAAGTAATCGCTCGCGATACCATTGAGGCTTGCCGTATCTACAACCAGATCTGCAGCTCGCAGCGTGCGGTGGCGGCCATACATCTGACTTGCTAGCTGCTTGTCTGGCCAGGCCGTCAGTCCTGGTTCGCATCGGGGTATCGTCATGCCGAGGGGTGGACGTCGTGTGCGATTTTCGTTGGGTGACGCCACCCCCACCGTGATTTCCAGAAGGTGTGTTGCTTGGCGATAGCCGTGGCTTCGACCAGGAGAAGGAGAAAAAATGGGCTTGTCTTCATTCGCGTTGACGGACAGGGTGGCGATCGTTACCGGCGCTGGTCAGGGGATAGGCAGAGGTATCGCCCTGGGCTTGGCCGAGGCCGGCGCCGATATTGTTGCTGCCGAGTTGGAGCCCAGCCGGGCCGAGCAGACTGCTGCTGAGATCAGAAGTCGGGGTCGCAAAGCGCTGGTGGTGCCTGCCGACGTGCGGATCGCCAGCCAGGTGGACAATGTGGTGAGACGGACCCTCGCGGAGTTTGGCAGGATCGATGTGCTGGTAAACAATGCGGGCGGACTCCTGGGTATCGTGGGCCCTTTGCTCGAGACCAAAGAGGAGGACTGGGACCGGGGCATAACTCTGAATCTCAAGAGCGTCTTCCTGTGCTGCAAGGCGGTGGGGAAGGTGATGGCGGCCCAGAAGAAGGGCGTGATCATCAACATCAGCTCTGTTGCGGGTATGGGCGCCTATACGCCGGCGCCGCATTACGGGGTGGCCAAGGCTGGAGTGATCAATTTGACTCAGACACTGGCCATGGAACTGGCGCCTCTGGGCATTAGAGTCAATGCCATCGCGCCGGGCACGGTGGCTACGGCTCTGGTAGAGGAATTGTTCCGCACCCGCCCCGAACTCAGAGAAAAACGGCTGAAATCGATACCGATGGGCCGACTGGGCCGGCCTGAGGACATTGCGGCGGCCGTGGTGTATCTGGCTTCCGATGCGTCCGACTATGTCACTGGAGAGGTGCTCGCGGTTAAAGGCGGCTTGCCGTTCGTGGGATAGCGTCCGGGCAGGCACATTGAAAAGAGCGGTAGATGCCGACACTTCGTCGCAGGGCAAGGACGATAGCTCTGCAGGCCCTTTTTGAAATAGATTGCGCTAATCATGATCCGAAGGCTACTTCGGACAGGCTGGTAGCTGAAGGCGGGTTGCCTGATGACGCAGCCGACTTTGCGCGGGAGCTGGTTGCCGGCGTGCTGGAGCACAGGAAGGATATCGACGGCATCATACAGACCTATGCGCCGAGCTTCCCTGTATCGCAACTGGCGGCTGTGGACCGCAATATTCTGAGGCTTGCAATCTTCGAGCTGTTGGTGAATAATAGGGTGCCGGTCAAGGTAGCCATCAATGAAGCTGTGGAGTTGGCGAAGACATTCGGCAGCGAGAGTTCTGCCAGATTCGTGAACGGGGTTCTGGGCACGGTGAGCGCCAAGCTGGTGAAGAGGCCTGCCAGCGAGAACTCCAAAGTCACCGGGATAACTGGAACTTGATCATTGGACGTCAAAAGGAGGTGGGATAATGCCCACAGTATACGAGAGAGTGAAGAAGATTGTGGTGGAGCAGTTGGGTGTGGAGGAAGCTCAGGTAGTGTCGAATGCTTCCTATGTGGATGACTTGAATGCCGATTCCCTGGACCTGGTGGAACTCATCATGGCTATGGAAGAGGAGTTCGGACAGGGTGGGAAGCCTCTAGAGATATCCGATGAAGACGCTGAGAAGCTGGCTACCGTACAGGATACGGTCGATTACATCAAGGATCGTGGCATCGAGGACAACTAGTCAGGCGCCGGTGGGAGTGGGCGAATAGGAAGGGGTGGGCCAATGGACTTTCTTGGTTTAGGGCCGTTAGAAATACTGGTAGTACTGGTCATCATACTCATCGTCTTCGGGCCCATGAAGCTGCCTGAAATCGCGGGACAGATCGGCAAGACAATGCGGGAGGTCCGCAAGGCTACCACAGAGATGACCAGGCAGATCAACCAGGAAGTGGAAGCCGCCAAGAAAGAGATCGAGTCAGTGAAGTCTGACGTTGAGTCAGCCGCGTCCCCGAAAGCCGGGCCCGTTGCAAATCGACCGGTAGCCCCGGGCGCCGCGTCAACGGGCGCATCGGCTGCATCGCCGAAGGCACAGGCCGTTACACCGCAAGATCAAGGTCAGAATAGGGGCGACTAACAACGATAGTAATAGCGTTGGTCCCTTTTGAAATCGCCGTCACGGAATCACGCCCGTGAGTGAACATAGCAGGCTCTCTATCGCTGCGCACCTGGACGAGATCAGGCGGCGGCTGATCTATTCTGTTCTCTTCGTGGTCGTCTGCACGGGCGTCGGCTTCGTTCTTGCGGAACCGGTAATCAGGTTCCTCACGACCCTGGCGCCGTCTTCTGTGCTCTTCATCTATACAGAGGTCACCGAGTTCTGGAGCACGTATTTCACGGTGGCCTTGGTGTGCGGCATCGTATTGTCCCTGCCGTTCCTCCTATACCAGTTGGTCATGTTCGTGGCCCCTGCGCTGACTCCAAGAGAGAAGAAGTACCTGTACACCTTCATGCCGGCGGTATTCCTCTTCTTCGCGGCCGGGGTGGCTTTCGGCTTCTTCGTGTTGTTGCCGCCCGCGCTCGACTTCATGCTGAACCCTCCGTTTGCCGCTGATATTGCCAAGCCCCAAATCAGGATCGGGAACTACATCTCAGTGGTCACCCGGCTGCTGTTCATCATCGGGGCTGCCTTTGAGATGCCGCTGGTGATGCTCTTCCTGGGCAAGATCAGGGTGCTCAGCGTGAAGCGGCTGACCCGTTTTCGGAAATGGGTTTTCGTGCTGGCTTTCGTGGTCTCCGGCATTATCACGCCTACGATGGACCCGGTGAATCAGACGCTGTTGGCAGTCCCTCTGGTGGTGCTCTTTGAGCTGGGTATTTTGCTGATCCGGATATTCGTGCCGCAGCGCAAGCCGTAGCGAGGTACGCCGGGGGACGTTCTGCCTCAGCTTCGTTGACTTGGCAGATATCGTATGCTAATATTCATCAGGCAGAGGGGCCGGATTTGAAGCGTGACCTCCTGGTAGGCGTTGGAGCCGGAGCCTGTGCGGGCCTGCTGGCTGGGTTCTTCGGGGTGGGTGGCGGGGTAGTCATGATACCGTTCATGGTAGCATTTTTGGGAGCCACCCAGCATCGAGCGCACGGCACATCGCTGGCCATAATGGTTTTCATAGCCCTGTTCGGCGCCGTCCAGTACGCCTTGAACGGGTATATCGAGTGGGGACTTGTAGCCGGACTGGCAGCGGGGAGTGTGGTGGGTGCGATTATCGGCGCCCGGTTGATGATGAACGTGCCCGCCTATCAATTAAGGCGGGTTTTTGGTTTCATAATGATCGTGGTGGCGCTGCGGATGCTGATATGGAACGCTTGATGGTCTGGCCACCGGTGAGCAGCATTGAGTGATCCTACGCTGACGGTGGCCGTCGTCCTCGGAATCGGGCTGGCGTCCGGAGTGCTGGCGGGGATGTTGGGTGTCGGAGGCGGCATATTCCTGGTCCCGGGCATGGTCTTGCTCCTGGGCCAGGACCAGCACACGGCGCAGGGGATATCATTGGCAACCATAGTGGCGACGGCCACCGCCGGGGCCATCGTTCACCGCCGCCAGGGGAATGTAGACCTGAGGCTGGTGCTGCTGATAGCCCCGTCCGCGGTGGTCTTCGGTTTCCTGGGGGCGTGGATGGCGGACAAAGTGGATGCTTTGTGGTTGCGGCGGCTCTTCAGTGGTTTCCTCCTGATCATGGGGGCCCGGATGATGATGAGCCGAAAGCCGGAACAGGAAAATGTCAGAGCTAACTGAGCTGTACCAGAAGATAGCTCAATGCCAGGACTGCGGGCTGGGCAAGCAGCGAACTAAGGCGGTTCCGGGAGAAGGCCCGGAGAATGCCCGGCTGGTATTCATCGGCGAAGCCCCGGGCTTCCACGAAGACCAGCAGGGACGGCCCTTCGTGGGCCCTGCCGGTCAGTTCCTGGAATCGCTGCTTATCTCCGCTGGGCTCAAGCGGAGCCATGTCTACATTTGCAACGTGGTCAAGTGCCGTCCGCCGGGCAACCGCGATCCACTGCCCACCGAGATCGACGCTTGCCGCAAGTGGCTGGACCGCCAATTGCAGCTCATTTCTCCCCAGATGATCGTGACCCTGGGGAGGTACTCGATGGCCCGTTATTTCCCGGGGGAGTCAATCGGGAAGATTCACGGTACCGCTCGTAAGCGTGAAGGGGTTGTCTTGGTCGCTATGTACCACCCTGCGGCCGCTCTGCATCAGCAGAGCTTGCGCAAGACCATCGAAGCCGATATGAAGAAGCTGCCGGACTTCATGGCCGAGATGGACGTTTCTACAGAGAAGGAAAACAGGTCAGAGCAACTGAGGTTGCTGTGAGGAAGTCCACATGTCAGTAGACAAGCTACGGGTCATCCCCCTGGGCGGGTTGGGCGAGATCGGCAAGAACATGATGGCCCTGGAATACGGCGATGACATCCTGCTCATCGACGCCGGGCTGATGTTTCCGGAAGAGGAGATGCTGGGAATCGACCTGGTCATTCCCGATACGTCCTATCTTCTGGACAAGAAAGACAGGATATGTGGCCTAGTCATAACCCATGGCCATGAAGACCATATCGGCGCCCTGCCCTACATACTCCCCAGTTTCTCTGTACCCGTCTATTCGACTCCGTTGACCCACGGCCTGATCTCCGTCAAGCTCAAGGAGCACAGGCTTCTGGCGCAGTCTCAGCTCAATGTGGTGCAGATCGGCGACACGATACACCTGGGAGTGTTTTCCGTGGAGTTTCTGCCGGTCAATCATAGCATTCCGGATGCAACGGCGCTGGCCATCCGCACTCCCGTCGGAGTGGTCATTCACAGCGGCGATTTCAAGCTGGACCACACTCCGGTAGACGGCAGGCCGACATCCTTCGCCAGGCTGGCCCAGCTTGGAGCGGAAGGGGTGTTGTTGCTGCTTTCGGATTCCACGTACGCCGAGATGGCCGGTTATACCCCTTCGGAGAAAGTGGTGGGCGATTTCCTGGAACGTATCATGAGCGAAGCGCCGGGACGCGTTATCGTAGCTACGTTTGCCTCCCTCATCTCCAGAGTGCAGCAGGTGATCGATGCCGCCGTGAAGTACAACCGCAAGGTGATGGTCACCGGGCGCAGCATGATAGCCAACGTGGAAATAGCGCGGGACCTCGGATATCTGAAGATTCCCCAGGGAACGCTCGTGGGGCTGAAGGACCTGGAGTCTCTTCGTCCCGACAGAGTGACTATCGTGGCCACCGGCACCCAGGGTGAACCCACTTCGAGCTTGGTGAGGATGGCCAACGGAGACCATCCTCAGATACAGATTGTGCCCAAAGATACGGTGATCCTCTCCGCGACGCCCATACCCGGCAACGAGGCCCTGGTGAACCGGACAATCGACAATCTGTTCAGGCTGGGAGCCAGCGTGTACTACAGCAAGATTTCCGACGTACACGTGCATGGGCATGGCAGCCAGGAAGAGTTGAAGATGATGATCAGCCTGACCCGTCCGAGGTACTTCGTTCCCATCCACGGTGAGTTCCGTCACCTGACACTTCATGCCCACCTGGCCCACGACGTCGGCGTGCCGCCCGAAAGGACGTTCGTGATGGAGGACGGGGATGTCCTGGAACTGGACTTCGAAACGGGTAGGATCGTGGACAAGATCCCATACAGCAACGTATACGTGGATGGCCTGGGCGTGGGCGACATCGGCCAGGTGGTGCTCAGGGACCGCCAGGCGCTCTCGCGGGACGGGATCGTGGTGATCATCGTGACCGCGGACAAACGCACCGGCAAGATAGTGGGACGCCCCGACCTGATATCCAGAGGCTTTGTCGACGCGAGGGAATCGGACGCCCTGATTGAGAAGGCCAAGGACGTGATCGTGGAAGCGTTGAGTGGCAGCGGTGAGGGCCTGGGGGAGGCGGGGTTCGTCAGTTCCCAGATCAAGGATATCGCGGGCAGATTCCTTCACAAACAGACTCACCGGCGCCCCATGATTCTGCCCGTCGTGGTAATGGTGTAGAATCTAGCTCCTGGGTTGCCTGGCGGATTCGGCGCCAGCGGGATACTAGCCAGATGATGAAAGCCAGCGAAGACGGAACGGCCGGGCGCAAGGCGCGAGGATTCCCGTGGCGGGCGCTCGGTCGGCTTCTGTTCGGAAACCTCCGGCGCACGTTGACCATCCTGCTCATACTGGTTGTTCTGATCGTGTGGCAAGCGGCTACCAATGCGGCGTTTTACCGGAGCGCCGGCGACCGCATCATCGAGACGTTGGGCTGGGGCATCCTGTTGGTGGGACTGGGCTTCGGTGCGCTGGTCTGGGTGGTTTGGCGGCGGCGCCTGATGAGCCTGTTCAGGCATGGCAATCGCTGGCTCGGCGCGCTGGCATTGTGGCTGGCCGCATACGGCATCCTTGGTTTCTTCAATGCAGACCACGGCCTTCTCCTCAAAGCCAGCCTGGGCGGAACGTTCGGCAGGGACATCGTGCTTGGCTCGGCGGATGTGTGGGGTGGACTTCGCGTGTTCGGCCTGCTCCTGGGCGGTTTCATTCTGATTTTCCCCAGTCAGGCGAGCGTCCTTGGGACAAAGATAGGACGTGCACTTGCCAGGCTATATCGCAAGCACCCTGTTCATGGTTCGTTCGCTGCCTGGTTCCGGCTGCTGATCGGAAAAGCGCAGCGTTTCTTGGGCCGTGTTGCCGCCGGGATCTCCGGTATCTTTGCGTCCCCCGAGCCCGTGGCTGCTAAGTCGAAGCCTAAGGCGGAACGCGCCAAGCCTGCAGCCGTGCCTCCTGCCGCGCGGGCGCCTGCGCCCGCCGCAACGGCGCCGCCCGCTGCTCTAGTTGTGCCCTCCTCCAACCGGGTGTCCGGCAGGTGGGCGTTGCCTCCGATGTCGGTCCTCGACCCGGAGACAACCTTCGAGTTCGGCCAGGCGGACAGCCAGAAGAGGGCCAAACTGATCGAACAGGCGCTGGCCAGCTACGGTGTGGACGCTTCAGTAGTGCAGATTAACCCTGGTCCATCTGTGACCCAGTATGGGATCGAGCCGGGTTGGGACAGGAAATTCAGGGATGTCAGGGAGAAGGGGCCCAACGGCAAGATAAAGCTGGACAAGAACGGCGCGCCGGTCAAGCATAAGGAAGAGGTGTCCAAGACCAGGGTCAAGGTGGAACGCATCACTTCGCTTGCCAATGACCTGGCGCTGGCGCTGGCGACGCCTTCGATAAGAATCGAAGCCCCGGTCCCCGGCAAATCCGTGATTGGCATCGAGGTGCCCAACGCGGTTACCAGCCTGGTCACGGTGAGGGGGGTCATCGAGAGCGCAGCCTTTCAGAAGCTGCAGACCAAGTGCAAACTTGCGGTAGGCCTGGGCAAGGCCACGGGCGGCGAGGTAGTGGTGGCGGACATCGCCAAGATGCCACATCTGCTTATTGCAGGCGCCACCGGCAGCGGCAAGACCGCTTGTATGAACTCCATAATCGGCTGCCTGCTGATGCAGAACACCC
>JAUSJJ010000243.1 GCA_030647705.1 Dehalococcoidia bacterium | reverse complement strand
AGGGTGGCGCTGACCAAGGAAGCCGCTCACAGCACAGCGCGCATCCTTCATGCCGGAGGCGACGCCACCGGAGAGCAGATCGAGATTTCGCTGAGCCGGGTCGCTCGCATGTCGCGCATCAAGATATTTGAGCACTGCCTGGTCAGCGATATCCTGGTGGATGGCGGGACCGCGCGAGGGGTGAAGGCCCTGGATTCGCGTACCGGCCAGGTCGCTGAGTACGAAGGCAGTTTCGTGGTGCTGGCCACCGGCGGCGCCGGGCAACTCTTCAAGTACAACACAAACCCCGATATCGCTACGGGCGACGGCATTGCGCTGGCCTTTCGGGCGGGTGCTGACATCATTGACATGGAGTTCTTCCAGTTCCATCCCACCGCGCTCCGCTTGCCGGGAGTGGCGCCGTTCCTGATCTCGGAGGCGGTGAGGGGAGAGGGCGGGATACTGCGGAACGTCGCGGGCAGGGCGTTCATGGCCGACTACTCGCCACAGAAGGAGCTGGCCCCCAGGGACGTTGTGGCCCGCAGCGTTGTCGCCGAGATGAAGAAGACGGGCGCCGACCACGTGCTCCTGGATGTAACCCATCTGCCGGGACATATCGTGGCGGCCCGTTTCCCGACCATCTATCGGTTCTGCCTGGAGCACGGGCTGGACATCACCGCTGCCCCCATCCCGGTGGCGCCGGCGGCCCACTACATGATGGGAGGCGTCCGCACCAATGTCTGGGGCGAGACCAGCATAGCCAACCTGTTCGCCTGCGGGGAGACTGCCTGTACCGGCGTTCACGGGGCCAACCGCCTGGCCAGCAACTCGCTGCTGGAAGTGCTGGTCTTCAGCAAGCGCATCATTCAACGGACGGAGACTGGGTCTCAGGCCCCGTCTTTCGGCGGCTCCAGCAAGGTCGAACAGTTTCCCCTCAGAGAGTGGCCACGGGTGAACCGGACGCCCTCTCTCAGCATGCGGTCTCTCCAGGCGTTAATGTGGGACAACGTAAGTATCGTCAGATCGAAGGATTCCCTGGAAAAGGCGGCGGCTACGCTTGCTGCCTGGGGGGAAGGATTGAGCAATGGCGCCGATCGCTCCTCCTATGAACTGGCGAACATGGTGCTGGCGGGCCGCCTGATGGCGGAAGCGGCTCTTGCCCGCGAAGAGAGTCGCGGCGCCCACTACCGTTGTGATTTTCCCGAGCCCTCTCCGCAGTGGCTCAAACATATCGTTTTCAGGCGGTGAGAGACATGCGCAACCTTGAGCAGGCGGCTCCCTTGGTCCAGGAGATTGTGGATCGCGCGCTGGCGGAGGATGCCGTCTGGAACGACGTCACCACCGCGGCGCTCATCCAGCCGGGAACGGCGGGCCAGGCCTCGTTCCTGGTAAAGGGTGAAGGAGTGCTGGCCGGCCTGGGCGTGGCCAGGATGGTCTTGCACCGGGTCGACCCCGCGCTTCAGTTCAGGGAGTCCGTGCCCGATGGCGCGCGGGTGCGCGCTGGTGAGGTGGTTGCCTCGGTGCAGGGAGCTAAGTCCTCGATCATCAGAGCAGAGCGGGTGGCGCTCAATTTCCTCCAGCGTCTCAGTGGAATCGCCACCCAGACTGCCGCATACGTAGCAGCAATCAAAGGGACGAAAGCTCGCATTGTCGATACCCGCAAGACCACGCCCGGCCTCAGGCTGCTTGAGAAGTATGCGGTGAGTGTGGGGGGGGGCTTCAACCACCGCATTAACCTGGCCGATGGCGTGCTGGTCAAAGATAACCACCTGGCCGCGCTCCGCGCCCAGGGAGTCGGACTCAGAGAGGCCATTGAGAAGGCTCGGCGGCAGGCCCCCCACACTCTGAAGATAGAGGTGGAGGTTACCAGTTTCGGTCAGGCTGCGGAAGCCATCGAAGCAGGCGCCGAGGCCCTCCTCCTCGACAACATGCCTGTCGCCGAGATGCGCCGCGTGGCCCAACTGGCAGGCGGACGTCTCCTGCTGGAGGCCTCCGGGGGCATCACGTTGGTCAATGTGCGGGAGGTAGCCGAGACCGGGGTGGACCTCATCTCAGTGGGAGCGCTGACCCACTCCGTGAAGGCATTGGACATAAGCCTGGAGCTGGCGTAGGGTTACTGTATCTTACCCGTCTTGACGGGAATCGGTGTCCTTTTGCTCGCCGTCTGTCCCGATGTGGGCATTCCGCAAGCACTGCGCAAGACCGCCGGCAATCCCGCTAAGCGACCAGCGCCGCTACTGCCTCGTACATCAGGAGAAGCCCGAAAACGATGCTGAAGATGGCAGCGGCGGACTGCACCAGGCGGGCCAGCCAGGGCAGCCGTGCGGAAGCGGAGAAGGGCAAGGTGAGGAAAACGGTCGCCAGCCCCATGGCGACAACAGAGCCCAGCCCGAACAGCAGGATGTACCAGACCCCTATCCAAACCGACTCCAGACTGGTAAGCACGAGGAGCATCAGAGCAGCGCTGCCCGCCAGTCCGTGAACAGTACCCACTACGTAGGACTTGATGCGGAAGAACGGTCTCAGCGAGCCGCTCAAGCTTGCCCCGCCGTGTTCCCCAGGAATTATCCCCGCGATGAGAAACCGCGCAAAGTTGGCGCGGCCCGGCCGGTGATGGGAATGTGCTTGTGTCTCCAGGTGAGAGTGGAAGTGGACATGCGCGTTCCCGTCGTGCAGGTGAGGATGGAGGTGGACCCGGCTCCGGCGGAAGCCCCAGAGTATCTGCACTCCGAGTATCACCAGCACCAGTCCCACAACGGACTCAAAGATGACGCCTGCTTTCTCAGGCATCGGCGTTTTCATGACCAGCAGCAGAACGCCCGTCAGGAGCAGCGTGGTGGTATGCCCCAGACCCCAGGAAACGCCCACCCAGATGGCCCGCAGAGGATTGCGATACTCGGAGACGATGGTGGTGACGGCCACCAGATGATCGGCGTCAAAGGCATGCCGTGTCCCCAGCAGGAGTCCCAGAAGCAGTATGGCCACAGGCGAGGTCATGCGTTCCTCTTTGCGGAGAGCCTTGTGCCGAAGGGGGCTCTTCCGGCGAGCATTATAGCAGTTTCAGACGTGTTATTGCAACTGGTTGCAACTACAACTGTTTGCAGAAGCGCGGCCAATCGTGGGTTTCGGGATGTGGGGGTGTTATCGGGCTACTTCGGTTCGGGCCAGACGCGATCGGGCTTGCGAGGTTTCGCCGACTTATCCAGTTCGAACGCTTCCAGAAGCGCGCCCAGTACGGTGGTGGTGTCGAAGTAGGCGAAACGGATGCCTGGGATTCTGGCGGTCATCAGGCAGGGGAACCCTTTGCTCTCCATGGTCCTGATCGCCCCGGCCAGGTCCGGCACGACCATCCAGCCAAAGTGGTGTATTCCCTCCCCATGATCTTTCAGGAAGTCGCTGAACGGGCTCTGCCCTTCCGTGGGCTGGATCAGCTCCAGGTCCATCTTCCCGAGTTTTGTCCGGGCGCAATCCATCCCGAAGCTGCCCTTCTGACCACGGTAGACCACGTCCTGGAAGAATGAAGGCGGAGAGACGTAGACGTCCCAGTGGCCGACGCCCAGTCTCTGCCACATCGATTCCATGCT
>JAUSJJ010000238.1 GCA_030647705.1 Dehalococcoidia bacterium | reverse complement strand
AACACGTTCATTGCCGAGGCCACCGAAGAAGTGCTGGCGCGGGCGGCTGAGGCCAACAAGATGAGGGACGATCGGCTGGCAGAGCTGCTGCCGGGCCGGCTTGCGGTAAAGCCCCTGCTGGCCATAGACAAATGCCTTCAGTGCGGCGACTGCGAAGTGAACTGCCCTGCGCAGTCGTTGACCCTCGATCCCTATCCTGTAATCAACGATAAGTGCATCCAATGCTTCTGCTGCGTGGAGCTCTGCAACGAGGGCGCACTGGAAGTGCCGGACGTAGCTGCTTTCCGCGCCTACTAGAGGCTGTCGCATAATTGGTCGTCAAGGAGTCATCCAAATTTGTATGATACGCTGGTGGTCGGAGCTGGACCAGCAGGGAACCATGCGGCCAGACGGCTGGCTGGCCAGAACTACAAAGTGGCGGTACTCGAGGAACATGAGGGGGTAGGCAAATCAACGTGTTGTACCGGAATTGTCGGGACGGAGTGTTTTGCCAGGTTTGAGTTGTCTCGTGGCGCGATACTCGGGGAAGCCCGCTCGGCCAAGTTCATTTCCCCTTCCGGCAAGATAGTTGAGCTGCGCCGAAAAGCGGTGCAGGCGTACATCGTTGACAGAGACATTTTCGATTCCGACCTTGCCCGGAGGGCAAAAGAGGCAGGCGCCGAATACTTCCTGGGCACAAAGGTAGAGCGGATCGAGGTTAGTGGATCGCGCGTCTCCATAGAAACGACGACGTGCGGACATCGCAAGACCTTCGAGGGGCGAACGGCTGTAATCGCCACGGGTTTTGGCTGCAGGCTGCCGGAGACTCTGGGAATGGGCAAGGTCGGCGACTACATAGCCGGCGCACAGGCCGAAGTGGACAGCCCGGGACTCGAAGAGACGGAACTGTACTTTGGCCAGAGCGTCGCGCCTGGCTTCTTCGCCTGGCTGGTGCCGACAACTCCGGGCAAGGCTTTGGCCGGCCTGTTCTCCAGGAAGAACCCGGGGGCGCATCTCGGGACTCTGTTACAGCGGTTGTACCAGGCTGGCAAGATACGCTCGGTTGATGTAGAATTCAGCTACGGGGCGATCCCCTTGAAGCCACTGCCTCGCAGCTACTGCGAGCGGGTCCTGGTGGTCGGGGATGCCGCTGGACAGGTCAAGCCGACCAGCGGCGGGGGTGTGTACTACGGCCTCATCGGAGCCGACCTCGCTGCCCAGGTGCTAGGCAAGGCGCTGTCGAATGGCGACATGTCGGCGGGGATGTTGAGCCAGTACGAGCAAGCCTGGGCCAAGGTGATGCTCCACGAGCTTCATGTTGGCTATTTTGCCCGCATGCTTTATGGCCGGCTGAGTGACGGGCAGATCGACAAGGTATTCGATATCGTCCAGTCCAACGGACTGCATGAGCTACTGCTCAGAGAAGAGTCTTCTGATTTCGACTGGCACAGTGGGCTTGTCCTCAAAGGGCTGGCTCATGGAGCGGTGAAAGGTACTCTGAGAGCATTCCGAAACTCCCTTCCGTTCTTCGGAGCTAGTAGAGGTTGAACAGACCTGGAAGGAAAGGTGCGAGGTGAAGGTCCTAGTTTCAGGTGGCGCCGGTTTCATCGGATCGAATGTCGTGGATGCCTTGGTTGAGGCGGGACATGACTTGGTGGTGGTGGACAACCTGTCCACCGGTTTTCGTGAAAGGGTCAACCCTGCTGCCAGGCTGTATGAGATGAGCATCGGTGACCCCCGCCTCGCTGACGTGTTCCAGCGCGAACGGCCTGATGTGGTCAACCATCATGCGGCCCAGATGGTTGTCACCAAATCAGTGGAGAACCCTGTGTACGACGCTCAGGAGAACATTCTGGGCGGCCTGGGTATCCTGCTCAATTCGGTCCGGTTCGGGGTAAAGAAATTCATCTACGCTTCTTCGGGCGGGGCGGTCTATGGAGAAGCGCAGTACCTTCCCGCGGATGAGCAGCACCCCATCAAGCCGGTGTCTCAGTACGGAGTCTCCAAACACACTCTGGAGCACTATCTGCACCTCTACGCCGCGCTATACGGGCTTCCCTATGTGGTGTTGCGGTATGCCAACGTCTATGGCGAGGGCCAGAACCCCTTTGGCGAGGCCGGCGTGGTAGCCATTTTTGCCCGCCAGATGCTGCGGGGGGAAAGGCCGACCATCTTCGGCTCGGGTGACAAGACCCGCGACTACGTCCACATCTCGGACGTGGTCAAGGCCAATCTGCTGGCGCTGGAAAAAGGCGAAAACACGATCTACAACATCGGCACCGGCGTGGAGACCTCTGACCAGCAGGTGTTCGACACCTTGGCCGAGGTGCTGGGCCATCGCGGCAAGCCTTTCTACGCTCCGGTGCGCAAAGGTGAGATCCACCGCATATGCCTGGATTGCACCAAGGCGAAGAAAGAGCTCGCCTGGGCTCCAGCTCTGAGCTTCAAAGAGGGGCTGCTGCGGGCGGCAGACTACTACAAGACGCTGAGCCTGAAGGGGTAGGCCTGTGGGGCGGACTATTCGGCAGCGGCTGAGGCTATGTGGGGCTCCGTCTAGGGCTTCGGCTTCGTTGAGCTGCTTCCCGGTTTGACCAGCGGGATTCCGCTTCGGCACAGGGGACACTGGGCCGGTTCGTAGGCGGAGATGGGCATGCGGTGGCAACTGAACAGGGGCACGCCGAAGTCCGGTTCTGCCTCGGAGCGGTCGACCAGCACCGCCACGCCGGCAACCTTCGCTTCATTTCTGTTCACCTCGGCGATAACCTCTCTGACCGACCCGCCTGTGGTCAGGATGTCATCAACGACCAATACCACTTCCCCTTTTCCTATGGCGAACCCCCTGCGGAAGACCCTGGCCTCCCCCTCGCGCTCGGCGAAGATGCTCCTCACACCGAGCTGGCGGGCCACCTCAAAGGCAATGATGATTCCCCCGGTGGTCGGGCCTGCAACGAGCTGAATGCCGGAGTTCGAGTAGTGCCGCGCGATCATGTTGCACAGCTTCTGGGTGAGGTCCGGATACTGGAGAACACGGAATTTTTCCAGGTAGGTCCCTGAATGCAGCCCCGAGGTCAGCAGAAAGTGGCCATCTAGAATGGCCCCGACGCCACGAAAAAGCTTCTCCGTTTGCGTTGACAAAGGGAGGCCTCCTGTTCAGGACGGGAAGTTGCTGCCACCCAGCCAGGCGAAGTGGGGGATGCCTCCCCAGTCTGCCAGCGGCCATATGGACAGCCATGCCTTCCCCAGGATATTCTGCCGGGGCACCGGCCCGAAGAAACGCGAATCGTTACTGTGATCGCGGTTGTC
>JAUSJJ010000235.1 GCA_030647705.1 Dehalococcoidia bacterium | reverse complement strand
GCCCTGGTCGTCTTCCTGGCGACGCTGGGGCTTCTGGTCGCCGACGATCTCGCTCGTGGCTGGCGCTGATCAGAGTTGAAGTCTAGATATCAAAGGCAGCCAACGTCCCTTCGCGGATGGCGTCGCGGAGTTTGCGTGCCTTGACCGCGTCTCCAACGGTAATAGTGCGGAAGCCGGCTTGTGAGAGCTGGGAGGCCAGTCCATTATTCGGTTCCCAGCCCGTGGCCAGGGCGAACGTGTCCACGTCCAGTATCTCCTGTCTCCATCCGGAGTCGGGCTCTATTACCACGCTGCGAGGCTTGATTTCCACCACCCGGGTGTTTCGCAGCACCTGCACGCCGAGCTCTTTGAGGCGCACCTGATAGTACTCCTTGTCCGTAGCGGGGGACTTCTTAAGGATGTCGCTACGAACTACCATCATCGTCTGCACGCCATGCTTGCTCGCCAGCAGATCCGCGAGCTCTACCGCCACCATGCCGCCACCGTAGATGACGCATCGTTTGCCCACTTTCTCAGGATGCTGGAGGGCTTCGGCGCCCTGCACCACATTGTTTCCGTTGACGCCCGGTATTGGGGGAGCGAACGGCACGGCCCCGGTGGCGACCACGAATACGTCGGGGGCCAGGGCGCGGGCTTCAGCAGAAGTCAACTGTGCGCTCAAACGGACGTCTATGTTCGACTTCTCTACCTGGCGCTGAAAATAGGCGAGCAGCCCGGGGAGAGTCCCCCGGTCCGGGGGGAGCATGGCCAGACGGAGCGAACCGCCAAGAGATGAGGTTTGCTCACAGAGGGTCACTTTGTGGCACAGACGTGCCGCAGTGATGGCGCAGCTCATGCCGGCCACGCCGCCGCCTATGACAGTGACCCGCTTTGCCGTGCGTGCTCCCTCTTTCTTCTTCATCTTCAGCTCCTGGCCCGCAGCAGGGTTAACTGTGCAGCCGATGCGGTGCTCCTGCCAGATCGCAGTCGTGCACTCGTTACAGGAGATGCATGGTACGATGTCCTCGACTTGTCCTTTTTCGGCCTTGGCCGGCAGATCGGGGTCGGCCACCAGGGCGCGTCCCATGGCCACCATGTCTGCTGAGCCCTTTTCCAGAATCTCCTCGGCAAATGTCAGATTGTGGATGCGGTTGACCGTAATTACGGGAACGCGCAGGTGCGGCTTGAGCTGCGCCGCATAGGGCACCAACATGCCGGCCGGCAGGGACATCGGGGCGATCATTACCGGAGGCTGTGAAGCATGGACGCCTCCGGTAAGATGGATGGCATCCGCTCCGGCCTTCTCCAGAAGCTGGGCCGCGACCATGGAGTCGGCGAACTCCAGGCCACCCTTGGTGTAGTCGCGGCAGTTGATGCGGGCGATGATGGGATAGTCTTTGCCCAGCCTTGCTCGCATAGCCTCGATGATCTCGCGATAGAACCTGGCGCGGTTGGCGATGTCGCCTCCGTACATGTCGGAGCGGAGGTTCGCTTCCGGTGAGAGGAAATTGCTGATCAGGTAGCCGTGGCCACCGTGGATCTCTACGCCGTCGAAGCCGGCGTCCCGTGCGCGTGCCGCAGCGGCTGCAAAGTCCTGGACCAGGGCGTGGATCTCGTCAATGGTGAGCTGTCGGGGCAATTCGCCCTGGGCCGAGACGTGGGTGACCTCGGTCGGTATCGAGGAAGGCGCAACCGGCGTGTAGCCGGTGATCGCGCTGACGCTCGATCTGCCTCCGTGGGCCATTTGCAGTATCGCGGCAGCGCCTGCGCCCTTGATGCATTTTGCCAGGTCGCTGAGGCCAGGGATGAAACTGTCGTTGTGGATGAAGAGGTGATGAGGCAGCCTTCTGCCGCGCGGATCGGGAAAGGCCGCTTCCACTATCAGCAGACCGACACCGCCCCGTGCCCGCCGCTCGTAGTACTCCAGCATGGACGGGCTGACCGTGCCATCGGCGTTGCCCAGTTCAGTGCTGACGGGGGCAAAGGCCAGGCGGTTCTTCACCTGGAGGGTCCCGATGCGGATGGGAGAGAACACGCGGGGGAATCGAGTCATGGTCGGCTCCTTCATCGTCTCGTGGTTTCGGCCCAAACGCCGCCCCGGTTAACAGAGGGAACGCTCGCATGGTAGCGCCTACCGTACGCTTTGTCAAGGCCTGGAAGGAGATGGGACGATCCAGCGCCTCTGGCTCGCCGCAGAACGACTTGATATGCCTCGTTGTTTCTGTTATGATTCGTGGGTTGCGAGTGGGGGGGGCCGCGTTCGGCGGACAGATGCAAGACTAGTGATTCTGCGTAACAGATCGCTGACTATTGAGGTGAATGATATGGGCTCCGTTGTCAAGAAGCGCCGCAAGAAGATGAACAAACAGAAGCATAAGAAGCTCCTCAAGAAGACCCGCTGGCAGAGACTGCACGCCACTTAGTCAGTCCGAACCGTCAAGGTTCACGGAATAAGGGCTGTCCGATCAACGGATAGCCCTTATTCACGTCTACGGCTGTGTCCTCCCCTCATTGTCCCTCTTCCAGCGGCGGATGCCACGCGCAGGGTGTCCAAACAACGTGAAGGCGTTCCCGGGGAGCATTGTTTTTCACCATTGCCTGTGATAAAATGCGCCGCAGTGAAATGGGGGGCACGATTGGAAATCGACGCCGGTGGTTCGGCTACGAGCGTTTTATCCCTCAAGTCCAGCTACGCCATTAGCTGGCATGTACCCTTCATTTCATGTCCTCTAAGCCAACTCTGCATTTGCCACCGGGTTTTGTCCCGTTCTCCTTAATCCTCGGATATGCATGTCTTCGGCTGTAGACCCAAGTAAGAAGCGGAGGTGAGCAATAGTGACTGCCAGGATAATATCGGGCACGGAAGTGGCCGCTCAGATCCGAACTGAGCTCGCCGCCAGAGTCAAGGCCGTCAAAGCAAAAGGGGTAAACCCCGGTCTGGTGGTGGTACTGGTTGGCGAAGACCCCGCCTCGGTGTCTTACGTCACGGGCAAGGCCAAGGCCTGCCAGGAGATCGGAGTTTATGAAGAGACGCTCAGGCTGCCGGCCAGCACCTCGGAGGCTGACCTGCTCAAGCTGATCGACAAGCTGAACAACGACAAGAAGTTCCACGGCATCCTGGTGCAAATGCCTGTCCCCAAGCACATTGACGACAAGAAGGTCATCAACGCGATCATCCCTGAGAAGGACGTGGACGCATTCCATCCGGTCAACGTCGGCAAGATACTCACAGGCGAGCCCGATTTTCTCCCTTGCACTCCGGCCGGCGTCCAGGAATTGCTGGTCAGGAGCGGCAACGATCCCTCTGGAAAACACGTCGTCATTTGCGGCCGCAGCAACATTGTGGGCAAGCCCCTGATGGCCATGCTGGTGCAGAAGGCGAAGGGCGCCAATGCCACCGTGACCGTCGTTCACACCGGCACCAAGAATATGAAGCAGTACACGCTGCAGGCGGATATCCTGATCGCTGCTGCCGGCGTTCCTCTGATGATCAAGGCGGACATGGTGAAGCCCGGCGC
>JAUSJJ010000232.1 GCA_030647705.1 Dehalococcoidia bacterium | reverse complement strand
CATCGGGGAAGCGATCAGCCCGTCGCACTACCACTACTGGCACACCACGGGCACCGTGGGCGCCTTCGGGGCGGCAGTCGCGGCGGGAGTCATACTGAAACTGGATGCTGAGAGGATGGTCTGGGCGCTGGGCAGCGCGGGGACTCAGGCATCGGGCCTCTGGGAGTTCCTCATCGATGGCGCCATGAGCAAGCAGTTGCATCCGGCCAAAGCGGCCGTGAACGGGCTGTTGGCGGCGCTGCTGGCGCATAAGGGTTTCACGGCGGCCACCCGGATTCTGGAAGGCGAAAAGGGCTTCATCCGGGCGACTGCCCCAGAGTTCAATCTGGACAGGATCACCGACGGCCTCGAGCGCGGCATGACGCACTATCGGATACAGGGCGTCTCATTCAAGATACACGCCTCTTGCCGGCATACCCATCCTGCCATCGATGCTGCGCTGGCCCTGGTGAAACAGCACAACCTTCTGCCCGAAGACGTCGAAGCGGTGAAGGCACTCGTCTACTCCGGAGCCATGGACCTGCTGGGCAAGGTAGAAGTGACCAGCCCGTTCTCCGCCAAATTCAGCATGCCGTATTGCCTGGCGACGGCGATAGTACACAGAGATGCCGGCCTTAGCCGGTTCACCGAAGCTGCCCTCGCCAACAGCCAGACCCGCGCGTTGATGCAGAGAGTGACCCTGGAAGTCGATCCTGAGTTGGACAGGCTCTACCCGCAGAAGTGGGCGCAATCGGTCGAGATCAGGACCAGGTCGGGCAAGCTCTTCCGCCTGCAGGTCGATTTTCCCAAAGGCGACCCGGAGAACCCGCTCACTCCCGGCGAGCTGCGGGCCAAGTTCTATGCCCTCACCATGCCGTTCCTCCCCCGTCAGGCGATCGACAGGTATGTAGACCGAATCGCTCACCTGGACGAACTGCCCGACATGAACGATTTCGTCAGGCCGGCCAGCTAACGACCGACCCCAGTTTCCGCTTGTACAGCGCTCCTTCCGCCCCATGAACGCTCGCACATTTCTTCCGGCCTCTGCGGCAAATGACAGCGCAGGCGAAATAGGATAAAATGTTTCTGTTTGTTGCGAAAGGAGGCCCTATGGCGGAACAGCTCTGGGCGCCCTGGAGAATACAGTACATCGAAATGGAGAAGCCGCAAGGCTGCGTCCTCTGTCAGAAACTGGATTCCACAGACGATGCCGAAAGCCTGATCTTGTACCGGGGCACGCAAAATATCGTCATGCTCAACAAGTATCCCTACAACCCCGGGCACATCATGGTAACGCCCATGCGCCACATCGGGCGCCTCGATGACTTCACCGCGGATGAAATCGCCGAGCACTACGACCTGGTTCGGAAATCAGTCAAAGCGCTGCAGAAGACGATGTCGCCGCAGGGCTTCAACATAGGCATGAACCTGGGAAGAGTAGCCGGCGCCGGCATCGAGGACCACCTGCACACGCACATCGTGCCTCGCTGGAATGGAGACACCAACTTCATGCCGGTGGTGGGCCAGACCAGGGTCATCTCCGAGGCGCTCACCGATACGTACAAGAAGCTCTTGGGCAAGATTGCCTAGACATGCCGCAAGACCGCGTTTCCCCATGAAGATACTCTCTTTCGACCTGGACGGGACCCTGGTCAACACGCGGTTCACCACCGCCGTGTGGGAACAGGCCGTTCCACATCTCTACGCTCAGAAACGTGGCCTCAGCTTCGATCAGGCGAAGGCTGAGGTCATGGCCGAGTACTGCGCCGTCGGCGAGCATGCCATCGAGTGGTACGACATAAAGTTCTGGCTCAGCCGCTTGGGGCTTGACATCGACTGGCGTACGCTGCTGAGCGCTTCCAAGACAGAGATAGAGGCCTATCCGGAGGTCAACGCCGTCGTCGAGCGGTTGGGCAAGGCTCATCGAATGGTGGTGCTGACCAACGCTGGTCGCGAGTTCGCAGACATGGAGCTCGAAGTTTCGGGGCTGGACAAGCATTTCGTCCAGGTTTTCTCTGCTACCTCCGACCTCGGCATGGTCAAGAAGGACGCCAGCTTCTATTACCGGGTGTGCCGCCTTTTGAAACTCGCCCCAGGTGAGCTCACCCACGTAGGCGACCATCTGGACTTCGACTACCGAGCCGCCGACAGCGCCGGCACCAGGGCCTTTTTCCTGGACAGAACAGGCGAACATCAGGGCGCTCACGTGCTGAGGTCTCTGGATGAACTGCCGGAGCGCCTGGGCAGTCCCTAGGTCCCAGTCACCGCAGGAGATGGCGTTACAGGCCCATTTCCTTGACATCTCTCCAGCCCCTTGTTAGAATTCAGGCTGCAAGGGATCGATGGGACTTGCATCGTGGTGGGCGTAGCCAAGTGGTTTAAGGCGCCAGGTTGTGGCCCTGGAGATCGAGGGTTCGAATCCCTTCGCTCACCCCATTCCTACGGGTTTTCTGAAGCCTGCCGAATCACGGAACATGTACTCCGAGACGGGCAGGTTTCTTTCTTTGGGGTGCAGGTGGGGGCGTTGAGGCGGATACTCTTCCAGGCATCAAGTGTAAGGAGGTCTCGACCGATTGGACAGGACTCTTAAGGACAAGTGTGCCATAGCCGGCATCGGCTGGACCAAATACTCCAAGGCCTCCGGAGTCAGCACGCTGGCGCTGGCTGCCGAAGCCTGCAAGAAGGCCATCGACGACTCAGGAATCAATATCGATGAAGTAGACGGCATCGTCACCCACAACATGAGTGACTCCTGCTCGCCACAGGACGTGGCGGCCTCGCTGGGCTTGCCCGAGCTGCGCTGGCACGAGGAGCACTGGGTCGGCGGCGCCGGCTCGGCGCGCATGGTGGCCGAGGCGGCCATGGCGATCATTTGCGGCATGGCCACCAACGTGGTCTGCTTCCGCTCCATGAACGGACGCTCCGGCCGCAGGTTGGGCGGGACAGGCGAAAGGCCGCCGACGACGGGCGAGGGCCAGTTCCTCTACCCCTATGGCTGGACCAGCTTCATTCACGCGTGCTGCCTGTTCGCCAGCCGGCACATGGCCCTTTACGGGACTACAGAGCGACAGTTGGGGGCGATAGCCATCGCTCAACACAAGCACGCCATGCTAAACGACCGTGCCATGCTGAGGAAGCCCATCACCATGGATGATTACCTCAATTCGAAGATGGTAGCCTACCCGTTCCACATTTACGACATCACCCTCGAGACGGACGGCGCCTGCGCAGTGCTGGTAACCACGGCTGAGAAGGCACGAGACCTGAAGAAGAAGCCTGTGTACATCATGTCCGCGGCGCATGGCGGAGGCCCGGACAACTCCGCCTTCGACATGAACTCAGGGGCGTTTCTCAGGACGCCTGAGCCGGCCAACATGTACTCGCACTACATCGCCAAGCACCTCTTCGGCATGGCCGGGATCACGCCCAAGGACGTGGATGTGGCCGAGATCTATGACGAAGTGACCATGGCGGCCCTCGTCCAGCTTGAGGACTTCGGCTTCTGCAAAAAGGGTGAGGGAGGGCCATTCGTCGAAAGCGGCGCCATCGAGCT
>JAUSJJ010000221.1 GCA_030647705.1 Dehalococcoidia bacterium | reverse complement strand
AATCGTCCGATATCGCCCTGGGAGTGGACAAGTCGGCGGAGGCCAAGGCCAAAGATGGTAACGGCAATGGCGCCGACTTCGACAAGATCGGCGCCGGCGACCAGGGCATAATGGTCGGCTTCGCCTGCAACGAGACGCCGGAGCTGATACCGATGCCACTGGCGCTGGCCCACAGCCTGTGCCGCCGCCTGGCGCGGATCAGGAAAGACGGCACGCTGGACTACCTGCGACCGGATGGCAAGTCCCAGGTCACCGTGGAGTACAACTATGGCAAACCGACCCGCGTCGAAGCGATAGTCATCGGCACCCAGCACGACGCACTGGTGAGCAATGAGGTGCTGCGCCGGGACATCAGGAAGCACGTCATCGACTACGTGATTCCGGCCTCGATGCGTGACAAGAACACCAAGTACTACATCAACGCCACCGGGCGTTTCGTCATCGGTGGACCCATGGGCGATTGCGGGCTCACCGGCCGCAAGATCATCATGGACGCCTACGGCCCGATTGCCCGCCACGGCGGAGGGGCTTTCTCCGGCAAAGACCCGACCAAAGTTGACCGCTCCGCGGCCTACATGGCGCGCCACGTCGCCAAGAACATTGTGGCGGCCGGCCTGGCCGACCGGGCCGAAATCCACGTCTCCTATTGCATCGGCGTGGCCCACCCATTGTCCTTAGCTGTAGAGACTTTCGGCACCGGCAAGGTCGATGACAAGGTCATTATGGACCTGATCAAGAAGCATTTCGATTTCCGCCCCGCGGCCATCATCGAGTACCTCCGCCTGCGCCGGCCCATCTACAGGGCAACCGCAGCCTACGGCCACTTCGGGCGGACCGATATCGACGCCCCGTGGGAGAACACCGACAAGGCGGCCATCCTCAGAGCAGAGGCAGGGCTGAAGGTAATCGAAGGCGGCAAGAAGGTCTCCGGACTGGGAACGAACCGCACAGCGAAATGCGAACCCAGTGCCATGTAACGGGAGTTTGCGATGAAAGCAGTGATCCTGGCTGGCGGTGAGGGTACTCGTCTCCGGCCGCTCACCTGCAACCATCCCAAGGCGATGGTTCCCATCGTAAACAAGCCCCTCCTGGAACGTACTCTTGACTATCTGAAAGAGTTCGGGGTCGGGGAAGCAGTGATGGCTTTGCGCCACTTCCCCGACCCCATTCGCCAGTACTTCGGGGATGGCGCCGCCTTCGGCATCAAGATGTCGTACAGCCTGGAGGCCACTCCCCTGGGTACGGCCGGAGCCGTCAAGAACGCCGAGCAGCACATCGACGGCGAATGCTTCGTTTTCAACGGCGACTTCATCACCGACCTCGACCTCGGTGAAATGCTGCGCTTCCACCGCGAAAACGGCGCCGTGGTCACCATCGGGCTGGTCCCTGTCGAGAACCCTTCTACCTACGGAGTGGTCGACCTCGACAGCCAGGGCAAGGTCAAGGCCTTCATAGAGAAGCCGGACTGGGACTCGGTCACCTCCAACCTGATAAACGCCGGCATCTACATCATAGAGCCCAAAGTGCTGAAGCTCATCCCGCCCGGCGAGCATTTCACCTTTGAAAGAGACGTGTTTCCCGCCCTCATCAGCGCCGGCAGCCCGGTCTACGGTTTCACCTCGCGGGCTTACTGGATAGATGTGGGCACCCCCGAACGTTATCTCCAGGTGCACCACGATATCCTCGGCGGCAAGCTGCGCCGCTACACCACCCACGAGCCCCTGTCCGAATTCGTTTCGGTCGGTGAGGGCTCCACAGTGAGCCCGGAGGCGCGTCTCACCGGCCCATTGGCCCTGGACAAACGCTGCTCGGTCGAAGGCAAAGCCCAGATCGTGGGGCCGGTGGCGGTGGGCGAGGGCTGCAGAATCGGCGACGGCAGCCTGATCGAAAGCTCTGTGGTCTGGCGCGATGCCCGCATCGGCAAGAGAGTGGTGCTCAAGAACTGCCTGATCGGAGAGAACGTCACCATCGAGGACGACACCTGGATCACCGGCGGGGCGGTTGTCGGCGATAACTGCGTCATCGGCAGCGGCAACCGGCTGGACCGCGGCATCAAGGTCTGGACGGACAAGACCATAGACTCCGGCACGATCTGGTTCTGAGGGCCCAACAGCCTGAGGGGTTTCCCCGCCATTCCGGCCTCCGAGCCGGAATCCAGGTCCGGATATGCGCAAGGGTTTCTTGATTTCTGCTGCAGTCTACCCCATACCGCGATACGGGGCAGGAATGACCGGATGGCGGCCTCCCCAACAACATATGTGACTTGCCTGGTCCTGGAGTTCGCCTATGGCGAAGCCCCACTATGCCCCAGGCTCAAGCCTGCGGTATAACAAGACCGCCTCACGCATACGTCAACATCAACGGAACCAAGTACTACATTCAGAGAGGTCGCTCATGCCTGCGGACCTGGACAGACCTGAAACCTACCTCAAGCTGGACCCCAACGACCTGCTCTCCCGCATCCGGGAGCTGCCCCAGCAATGCCGGCTCGCCTGGGAGAAAGGGCTCCGTTTCCCGCTGCCGGCGGAATACCGCGACATCGACAAGGTGGTGGTGCTGGGCATGGGAGGCTCCGCCATCGGCGGGGACCTGCTGCGCTGCCTGGCGCTGGAGCAGAGTCCGACCCCCATATTCGTCCAGCGAGACTACACCCTGCCCCCATTCGTGAATGCGAGGACCCTGGTCATCGCCTCCAGCTACTCCGGAAACACGGAGGAGACCCTTTCCGCCTTCGACCAAGCCCTGGCCGGCCCGGCCATGAAGCTGGCGCTCACCACAGGCGGCAAACTGAAGGCAAGGGCGGACAAGAAGGGCGTCCCTGTTCTGGGCATCGCCTACAAGTCAGAGCCCCGTTCCGCCCTGGCCCACAGCTTCATGCCGCTGCTCGCCATTTGCCAGAGGCTGAGCGTCCTTCCAGACCACTCGGCGGCCGTGGACGAAATGCTGCGAGAGATGGACGCTTTGAGCCGAGAGCTTGACCGAGGAGTGCCCCTCGCCCGGAATCCGGCAAAGCAGCTTGCCACCAGGCTGCACGGCCGGATGGGGCTGGTGTACAGCGCCGGGTTTCTGGCCGACGCCGCACGCCGCTGGAAGACGCAGCTCAACGAGAACAGCAAGGCCTGGGCCTTCTTTGAACTTCTACCGGAGCTCAATCACAACTCGGTAGTGGGGTACGAATTTCCGCCCCAGGTGGGCAAATCGGCCTTCGCGGTGTTCCTGCGTTCGCCCTTGCTGCACCCGCGCGTGCTCAAGAGGTACGACCTCACGGCGGACATCCTGCGCCAGGCAGGCGTCGACAGCGAGACCGTGCAGGCCAGAGGCCAGAGTCGCCTGTCCCAGATGATGGGCCTGGTGCTCTTTGGAGACTTCGTCAGCTACTACCTGGCCCTGCTCAACGGCGTGGACCCCGCCCCGGTGAAGGTGATTGACCGCCTCAAGAAGCGGCTGGCGGAGGGGTAAAACCTTCGTCTGGGGCCGTCCTCAACTACTCCGGCAGAAACCAGCCGCGTTCCCAACTCGCGAGCTCTGTGCCAGTCATGGCATCTACTATCGCTACCGTCTCCACCTTGTAGGGCCTTCCCGGGGGCCCCATTGACGGTCCCGTCCCCCAACCCATCGATTGTCACGACCCAGACAGGCTGCTTGTCCGCGGCGGGTCCACCTGGGTTGGCTGCCGCCTGCCCCTGCGCAGCCGATGGCAGCCAAAGCAATTCCGAGCGTCAGGATTGCTGCCAGAAAACGCACCATCTTCAGACTAACATCCTAAGACCGTTTTGTGTTCCGTTCCAGTGCCTTATGCGGAGAGAATCCTAACCGTTCTCAGCCCT
>JAUSJJ010000210.1 GCA_030647705.1 Dehalococcoidia bacterium | reverse complement strand
GCGCGGACACGGTCGTCCAGTTCGAGCATACCGACGAGGTCAGCCGCCGCAAGGCCGGGCAGCCGCTCGCTGAGATCGGCGTGCTGCGCCAGGCTGAGCCGGGCATGAACATCAGGCTGGCCGGAGAGGATATCAAGAAAGGCAACCTGGCGCTCAGGAAGTGTACCGAGCTTCGGCCCGCGCACATAGGAGTGCTGGCTTCACTGGGCAAGGCGCGGGTAAGCGCCGTCCGGCGGCCTGTGGTGGGGGTGCTGGCCACGGGGGATGAGCTGGTGGAGGTCGGAGAGCCTTTGCCCGCCGGTAAGATATACAACAGCAACACCTACAGCCTGGCGGCGCAGGTGAGCCACTACGGGGGCATCGCCAGGATATTGGGCATCGCGCGGGACAATCTGGCCTCGATGAAAGAGAAGGTGACCCAGGCGCTGAGCAGCGATCTGCTGCTGACTTCGGCCGGAGTTTCCACCGGAGACTACGATATGGTCAAAGATGTGCTGGCCCAGATGGGCCGGATCAACTTCTACACGGTCAGGATGAAGCCGGGCAAGCCGCTCGCCTTCGGGGTGCTGAGGCAGGAAGGGCGCGTCGTACCGCACCTCGGGCTTCCGGGAAACCCGGTCAGCTCCATGATCACCTTCGAGGAGTTTGCACGACCTGCTATACTAAAGATGATGGGTAAGAGCGACCTGGCCAAGCCGACGGTCCAGGCTACCAGCCTGAGCGAGATCGTCAACAGGGATGGCAGGCGCATCTATGCACGGGCTGTTGTGACCCGGAAGGACGGGCGATATTTCGCCAGCGTCACGGGCCCGCAGGGCTCCGGCATTCTGACCTCGATGGCTGAGGCCAACGGGTTGATGGTCGTCCCTGAGGACACCGAGGTACTCAGAGAGGGCGATACGGTCGAAGTGCAGATGCTGGACTGGGCTGAAAGGCAGGGCGCCTAGATATGCCGCCAATCGTTTCGGTGGTGGGCCGCTCGAACGTGGGCAAGACCACCTTTCTGGAAAAGCTGGTAGCGGAGCTGAAGCGGCGGGGCAGACGGATTGGGGTGATCAAGCACAGCGCCAGCGGCTTCGAGTTTGACCAGCCGGGGAAGGACTCCTGGCGGCTGGCCAGGGCCGGCAGCGATGCGGTCATGGTCAGCTCCACGGAAGGGATGGCCTTGTTCAAGCGGACAGACCATGATTCCAGACTGGAAGAGGTGGCGCACGTCCTGGGCTACGACTACGACCTGGTTCTGGTCGAAGGGTTCAAGGCCAGCGACGCGCCGAAGATCGAGGTTCACCGCAAAGAGATGGGGAGCCTGCTTTTCAACGATCACGACTTGCTGGCAGTGGCTACCGACGAACACCTGGACGTATCGCCGCCGCAGTTCAGCCTTGACGATGCAGCCGGCGTGGCAGACCTGATCGAAAGGCAGTTCCTTGCCGGGCAAGCGGACGAGATATCGCTGCTGGTCAATGGCGCCTCGATCCCTCTGACGCCGTTCGTGCAGGGCTTTGTCTCCAACACGGTGCTGGGCATGGTCAAATCGCTTAAGGGAGTCGACAAGGTGGAGAGTGTCGAAATCAGGGTGAAGAGGGGGCTCCCATGATCCTAGAGGCAGCTAGTTTCGTATTCAAACCGTCATCTCAGATATCTTTTGCCCGCCGGATCCTGATCAAGCCCAGCGCGGCGTTTCCGTTGCCTCACCCGGTGACCGCCAGCCGGGAGACGCTGGCCGCGGTGATCTCCGGCATCCAGCGGGTCAGCGACGCCGACATCATCCTGCTGGAAGGCAACTTCAGGGGTGAGCCATCGCAGAAAGTATTCCGCGATCTCGGCTACGATTTTCCACGCGTCCTGCCCATGGATGTACATGACTCTACCCTGGTGGAGGTGGAGAACCCTCTGCCCAAGCCCTATGCTCTGCCGACGTTCTGGCTGCCCAACATAATACTGTCCTGCGACTACCTGATCTCGGTGGCCCCGTTCAAGGTGATCGGGGGCAGCGGCAACTTCACCATCACCAATCTGCTGGGGCTGCTGCCCGGCAACAAGTATCGCGGCGCCAGCATGAGCCTCCACGCTCTGGGGCAGCGCTTCGGCATGGACAGCGTGATAGCAGACCTCTATTTCACCATTCCGTTCGACCTGGGCATCATCGATGCCCGCAAGAGACTCATCAGCCCCGAAAATCCTACCCAGGGCAAGGTGGAAGAGTACGGCAAGATAATGATGGGAGACCCGTTTGAGGTGGACAAGGAGGCGTCGGAAAGTATGCGCCTTAACACTGGATACCTCAAGCTCATCGAGGCGGCCCGGCCTCACTTGAAGGCAGAGGCCGGACTCGGCAAATAGCCATGGGGGAACCGGCCTGCTGGAAGCACCCATGTCCGCCCGCAGGCGCCACTAACATCAAAACAGGGAGTCCACCTCGACTAGTCGGGATGGCGGTCCTTCCGCGAAAGATAGGGGCGGGATACCCTGAGGACCCGTTTCAGGGGTAATCGTCATAGGAGTAAAGGAACAATGGCCCAGGAAAAGGCACCCGTCCAGGAGACACGCGCAACCTACATGATAGACCCGCAGTGGTTTGAGGAGCACAGCCGCTCCCTGGCATCGTTGCTGGCCGGCCGGCTGTGCTACAACTGCAAGACCAAGCTCGAGGACAACGCTGACGCGACTGCTGAAGACCTCTTCTCCAGCATGAAGGAGTGCTGCGCTCAGGCCGAGCAGTTCCTGGAGTCCGGCCTGCCGCTTCAGGAAGCGGTATTCCGTTTGCTGCTCAAAGAGGGCAACCGCCCCATGGATCTGGAGGAGATATACAGCAAGATACGGGACTGGCTCATGGCCAACAGGGACAACAGGCTGGTATCGACGGAGATAATGGAGCGCATTCTGCAGAGCGACCGCTATTATGGTTTCCGCCGCGTGGAAACCGGGAATGAGAAACAGGACTAACGCATGATTTCAAAACCGGAAAAGCCGCCAGTGTAGCCGGACCAGACCAGTTCAACCTGGTCCACGCGGGCCTCGGGAGGGCCGTTCCTCAGGCTCTTCAAGAGTTCCTCGAGCCGTGCTCTGGTTCCCTCGGCGACCACCTCAACTGAGTTGCCGTCGGGCAGGTTACGTGCGTAGCCAGTCAGCCCCAGGGCACTGGCGCGCCCCTGAACGAAGAAGCGGAAAAAGACGCCTTGTACTCTGCCGTGGACAATGGCGTCCATGCACGCCATTGTCGGCTCGTTGGCGGGCATCTACTCCTCTTCTTCGGGCTTCTCCTTCTTCCCTCTCTTGATCACTTCCACCGGCGCGGTCTGGGGCAGAATGTTCACCACGACCGCGGCCTTTTTCTCATCCTTCTTCGGTTTCTTGGACTCACGACGTCTGAAATTACGGCTTCCCATTTGTTGACCTCCATCGTGGGAGTTGCGTTGCCCAGACGCGGGACAAACGCATCTCCAACAGTTGCTAAGTAAAGTTTAGCAAAAGATGCCGAAGCTGTAAAGAAGCTGGAGACTCAGGCTTCCGCGAAACGCGCCGCGCTTGGGATCCGAGTGGTCTTGTCTTGTCATTCCCGCCTGCGCGGGAATCCAGGAACCGGTTTCTTCTGGATACCGGCTGGAGTTTACCCCGTACGGCGATACGGGGCCGGTAAGACGGGGATCAGACGACCACTACCGGTATTTCGGACACACTACACTAGGTTTCGCCTTCGCCTGAAGAGTGCTTGCGCCGCTGGGCCTCCAGCCACTTCTGCTTCTGAGTTGTCGCCACTTCCGCGTCTGCCGGCTTGTAGCGATGAAGAAAGGTCTCTTTCAGTTGGGCGAAGCTGCCGTCCAGGAT
>JAUSJJ010000209.1 GCA_030647705.1 Dehalococcoidia bacterium | reverse complement strand
ATCCTGGAGGCGGAACGAGACAGGCTGGGAAACTACTACGTGCTGTGTATGCACAAGCTTTGCCCTCCGGTGATGAAAGCTCTGCTGGACTCAGGAGAGATCAGGCTGGACGGCATTGTCTGCCCCGGTCATGTCAGCGCCATCATCGGCTCCCTGCCCTACGAGTTCATACCACGCGATTACGGCGTAGCCTGTGCTGTGTCCGGCTTTGAGCCTCTCGACATCCTCCAGTGCGTGGACATGCTGGTGGAGCAGATCGAAAGCGGGAAGCCCGCGGTGGAGATCGCATATCGCCGTGGCGTCAGGCCGGAAGGCAACCAGCGGGCGCTTGCTATCCTGTCCGACGTCTTCGAGCCGTGCAGCGCCAACTGGAGGGGCATCGGTGCCATCCCCGGCAGCGGGCTCAGGCTGAGCGAAAAGTACAGCCGGTTCGACGCCGAACGCGCTTTCCGCATCGAAACGGCAGCGCCTGTAGAGCCCAAGGGCTGCATCTGCGGCGACATCCTGCGTGGCGTCAAGACGCCAGCCGACTGCAAGCTGTTCCGAACGGTGTGCAGCCCGGTGCACCCGGTAGGCCCCTGCATGGTGTCCTCGGAGGGTAGCTGCTCTGCGTATTATCTCTATGGAGACCTGGATGGAAGATAAGGTCCTGCTGGCCCATGGCAGCGGCGGCAAGCTCAGCCACGAGCTAATCGAAAACAACTTCGTCCCCTTGTTCAAGAACGCGCTGCTGGACAGGATGGACGATTCCGCGGTGTTCGACGTGAACGGGCGTCTGGCCTTCACCACGGACAGCTACGTAGTGAGTCCTATCTTCTTCCCAGGCGGAGACATCGGCAAACTGGCTATCTGCGGCACGGTGAACGATCTGTCCACCAGCGGCGCTACGCCACTGTATCTGAGCCTGGCGCTGGTCATCGAGGAGGGCTTTCCGCTGGCCGACCTGCGCCGCGTTATTGCATCTGCCGCAGCAGCAGCCGAAGAGGCCGGCGTGAAGATTGTCACCGGAGATACCAAGGTGGTGGACCGGGGCAGCGCAGATAGACTCTTCATCAACACCGCCGGTATCGGGGTCATTGCTCCGGGGCTGGACATCTCAGGCAGCAACGCCACGCCCGGCGACGTAGTGATACTGAGCGGGCCCATCGGGCAGCATGGCATGGCGGTGCTGTGCCAGCGTGAGGGGCTCAGATTCTCGGCGCCTATCGAAAGCGATTGCGCTCCGCTGAACAGGCTGGTCGCCGACATGCTGGCGGCCTCACGCGCCATCCACTCGCTCCGCGACCCCACCCGGGGCGGACTGGCCACCACCCTCAATGAGATGGCCAAACAATCAAAGGTCGGCATCAGGATCGTTGAGGACAAAGTGCCGGTGTTGAATCCGGTGCGCGGCGCCTGTGAGCTGCTGGGCTTCGACCCTCTTTACGTGGCCAACGAGGGGCGCATGATCGCCATACTGCCCGCGGCGGAGGCTGAGGCCGTGCTTGCCGGGATGCGAGCCAATCGTTATGGCGCCGAGGCTGCCGTTATCGGCGAGGTAGTGGCTGAGCACCCGGGCAAGGTAGTGATGACCACGCGGCTGGGGGCAACCCGCGTCGTAGACATGCTGGTCGGCGAGTTGCTCCCCAGGATTTGCTGATTCCGGGAGCAGCTCGATGGCCTCGGCGGCGCCTGACGCGGATCTGCCATGCCACACCGCGTTTGCCAACGGGAGATTGCCGCTCAACGTGCGATGATGCTCCAGAGCATCGGGAGTTCGCTCCGGTTCGCTATGGCAGGTCGCCGTTCTTGAAGCGCCGGGCGCGTCAAGGGACACCATGATCTGGGGCGCTTCAGCCGGACATTGACATGTCGGGGGTATTACAAATGAACACCGTACCCGATGGCGTGCGCCTGCAACAGGACAGCCGTCAGTTGAAGGCAGCCGAGTGGCTACTGAATGCAAAGTCAACGACAGGTATTCGGAGCCCTCATTTCTGGATCATCTCTCTTCTGATGGCGGGGCTCGGCTACGTGTACTATGGCGTGTTGCCGGCTTTTCATGACGTGTACATCATCCTGTTCTTCTATCCACTGCTCTATGCCGCCATCGTATTCTGTCTAAAAGGGGTGACAGTCACCTGGGTGGTTTTCCTGGGCCTTTTGTTGCCCCATGTCTTCCTTTTCTCGAGCGACCCGTATTCCCTGGCCAGGTCTCTGCTTTTCGCTGCATTCGCTTTTCTCATCAGCGGGTTGTTCGCCGCGCAATTGAACTACCTCCAGAGCCAGGTCGAGTCTTGTTCTGAGATAGTGGCTCTCAACGAGGAACTGACCGACTCCATTCAGCGTCTGGAGAACACTCAGAACCAGCTCGTCCAGTCCGTCAAGCTGAATGCGCTGGGCCACCTTGCCGCATCAATTGCGCATGAGATCAACAATCCTTTGTCAGGCGCACTGTTGTACACGAAGCTGGTCTCGAAGAAGGTGGGCAGCGATTCCTTTGACAAAGGCGAAGCAGTGGCGAACCTCTCCAAGATAGAGTCTGCCATCAGCCATTGCTGCAATCTGGTGCGCGGGTTGCTGGACTTCGCCCGGCAGTCCGCGCCGAACCTGCGGCCGGTGGCGACGACCGAAATTCTGAACAACACATTGGCCTTGGTCGGCCACGAGGCTCAGATGAAACGTATTCAGGTGGTGAGAGACGAGTTGCCATCGTTGCCCCCGGTCATGGCCGACCCCGATCAAATCCAGCAGGTTCTCCTGAATCTGACTATCAATGCCATCCAGGCGATGTCGGAAGGCGGCAAGCTGACTTTGCGTACTTCTATTGAAGAGAACGGCATGGTTGCGATAAGCGTTCAGGACACCGGCTGTGGCATACCGCCGGAAAACCTGGAAAGGCTGTTCACTCCGTTCTTCACGACAAAGGAAAAGGGAAGGGGCGTGGGCCTGGGACTGGCCGTGTCCTACGGCATCGTCGAACGCCATGGCGGCAAGATAGAAGTCCAAAGTGAGGTCGGGAAGGGAAGCACCTTCACGGTCCGACTGCCCGCCGTGAAAGAGGCCATGCAGCCCGGCTGAGCGCTACCGCAAGACATGTCCGGGCCACGAAGCGGCGGAGACAGAACAGCCGCCGGCAGAGACACTCGGCGGCTGTCGGGTCACCAGTCAGCGGGCAGCTATCTGAAAGACACGTTCAGCATGTGCGTCGAACAGGAGACGCAAGGGTCGTAGGCCCTTACCAGCATCTCCAGTGTCAGCCTGATTTCGTCCTGAGGCCGGTTCAGAATGCGGGGGACCAGCCCTTCCATGTCCTTCTGGATGTTGTTGTGGTTCTGGTTGGTCGGGATGATGCAATTGGCCCGCGTAAGAACGCCGTTCTCATCATAGGTGTAGTCGTGGAAGAGAATGCCGCGGGGCGCTTCCACCGCCCCCACTCCACTGCCTGCTTTGACCTTGACTCCGTTTTCCTCCTTCTTCAATCCTGTCGCGACGATCTCATCGATCAGCCTCAGGCTATCTTCGGCGACATGTATTGCCTCTACCACCTGCGCCATCGTTATCATAAACGGATTGAAACACGGTGCCTTGAGACCAAGCTCACGGGCGGCTTTCTGGGCCAGGGGCAGGAGCTGGTCGTGATTGATGTTGAAACGGGCCAGCGCCCCTACCATGTAGGAATCGCGCCTGTTCCTGGTGTACTTGGCGGTGGAATGCGGGACACAGAACTCGTTCGTTACCTGAAGGTACTT
>JAUSJJ010000208.1 GCA_030647705.1 Dehalococcoidia bacterium | reverse complement strand
CGTTGGGCCCGCCGCCGACATCGGTGAAGTTGGCCGGCTTGCCACCGGCCAGGGCGACCACGTCGTTGGCGGCCATGCCCATGCCGGAGCCCGCCACGAACATGCCGATATCGCCATCGAGGTCCACCCAGGGGTTTCCCTCCTGGCCTGCCTTGCGCTCTCGCTCCGTGTGCAGATACGCCAGCTCTTCCTCGGCCTTGAGCTCGGGGTGGCGGAACAGGGCGTCCTCGTCGATCTCCAAGACCGCCCCGGCGACGACAACCAGACCGTCCACTGTTTCCAGAACAGTTGCTCCGACCACCTCGGCGTCATAGCGCATCCAGACGCGGTGCAGAGTCGACAAGATGTTGCCCGCTATATTGATCAGTCCGCCGCGGAAGCCTGCTGCTTTCGCCAGCGCCCTGGTCTGAAAAGGGTGCAGGCCCTCCGGCAGAGCGAAATGCTGATAGGGGATACTCTGTTGTTGCAGATAGCGCGACGAGTAGATGTTGGATATGGGGTCGGGCGCAACCAGCAGGAACGGCTTCTCCTCCCACCGGTCGAGAGAGACGAAGGCATGAGCCTGCCGTCTTGCCGCCGGCTGCTCCTCGATGAGCAGCCTGTCGCCCTGCCGGCTGAGCAGCGCGCGTGCGGCGGCCTCCGAGGCGGAGGCCGCCGCACGGACAACGTCGGTAGGCAAACATGGCCTGATTAGAAAAGGTGGAGCCAGCTTCTCGGCGAGGCTCTTGGCTTCAGCCGGGATCGACGCCACGCCGGCCTTCACCAGCGGAATGCCGGACTGCTCAAATATGGCCCTGGACTTGTGGGGGGACAGCTTCATTCGTCTATCTTCTAAACACGTTGTTCCGCTATTCTAGCGCATGGACATGTGGCTGACAATGGGACACCCCTATCCATTCACCCCCTCTCCGTCACGCGGAGAGGGGGCAGGGGGAGAGGTCGTCGCGCCGCCAGGCAAAAGAGCGTCCTAAGAAACTGCCCGCGAGCGGAAATCCAGGACCCCGCAGCCCACCCGTGGATTCCCGTTCCCGTATCAGAGCCTGTCCCGTGCTTGACACGGGATACGGGACAAGCTTCACGGGAGTGACAATGGCGGAGGTTGTCGGCGTTTCGCGGGAACCTCGCCCTACTTCGTTTGACAGCCTCTCGACCGGATGTTACCATGATACCGCGTCGAGCAGTCCAGTGCAGCTATCGCAGCCATTTCGCAAAGCTGGGGAGGTCGGAAGCCATGGTCATCAAAGAGAAGAGACGGATCGAAGAGATCGAGTCGTATTTCAAGAAGTATCCGGACGTGCCCAAAGAGGTGATCATCAAGGAAGACCTGCTGCGCCTGGGCTTTGGCTTCACCCCCGCGGCTCTGAAGGCAGCCGAAGGAAGCCGCCTCAAGTCTTACTACATCTTCGCCTGGGACCAGGTGGACGAAAAGAAAGCGGGAGTCCAGGAGGACATCCGCCAGCGAGTGCCGGAGGACATCAAGCTCTCCGGCGGCATGTACAAGCTGAAACGCACTGTGGTCTGCACCCGCGTTAACACCGACTCGCCCTATCTCATCGATGTGGTCGACGGCAAGCTGTCCTTGACCGAGAATGGCACGGTCATAGCCGATGTCAGGCTCGATCCGGAGCCTCCCTACTACTCCAAGACGTTCGAAGATGGCACGCCGTACATGCAACTTGCCCCAACAGTATTCGGCGCATTCTCGGTTTTTGTGAACCCGTTCAGGCATTGCCAGTACTGGGATACCGGCGAAGAATGCCTCTATTGCGACATCGGATTCAACGTCAGGCTGCGTCAGAAGATGGGCAAGAAGACGGGGAAGGTCTCCGACGTGGTTTCCGACCCCAAGCAAGTGGCCGAGGCGGTGGCAGCGGCTTTCGCCGAGAAGTGGGATAATCCGGAGCTGGGCCCCAAGGTTATCCAGATGAGCGGCGGCTCCATCACGCACGGTCTGCATGGCATGGACGAGCTGACCTTCTATCTGCAATATGTCACCGCCATCAGGGAGAAGGTGGGCTATCGCCCTCCGCTGTGCCTGGTGATCGAGGCCGGCGACAAGAAGACTATGCAGCGGATCAAAGAGGCCGGCGCCAGCTCTTTTACCGCCGATTTCGAGGTCTGGGACAAGCGCATCTTCGAATGGCTGTG
>JAUSJJ010000193.1 GCA_030647705.1 Dehalococcoidia bacterium | reverse complement strand
AGCAAATGTTCCTGGATTCCCGCTGGAGTTTACCCCGTACCGCGATACGGGGCGGGAATGACACTAGGCCTAAGTTAGCGCTTATGGGGGCAGAGTCCTGGGGGTGTCCCTCCTCTATTTGACAGCCCCCGGCCTGCCCTGTAGAATGCAAAGGCACACTTACGAGGAGAGAGACGCCATGAAATCCTTCGTCGTCAGGCCCATTCCCCTGTTCGAGATCGTGCTGGACAAGTCGAACATGACCTATCGCATGAACGCAGGGCAGCCGATGACCATGCCCGGCTACGTGTGGTTCATCGAAGGGCCGAAGGAGAAGATTCTGGTCGATGCCGGCGGCGACATGGCGCTGTTCCATTCCCGTGGCATTCCCGCCAAGGAACTGCAGACCCTGGAGCAGGGTCTGGGCAAGCTCGGGCTGAAGCCGGAGGACATCGATATCCTGATCGCCACCCATCTCCACCACGACCACATCGCGCACGCCCGGGAGCTGCGAAGGGCCAAAGTCATAGTTCAGAAAAAAGAGCTGGAATTCTCACGGAACCCCCACCCCATGTTCAGCCGGGTCTGCATCAAGGAACACTTGGATGGCCTTAAGTTCGAGGTGGTCGACGGCGATGCGCACGTGGTGGAAGGCGTCGACCTGCTATTCACGCCGGGCCATGCCGCCGGTGGTCAATCGGTCGTGGTGCAAACCGCCAAGGGGAAAGTGGTCATTGCAGGCATGTGCACCATTCGAGACAACTTCGACCCCCCTGCCGACATGATCCCGCTCCTGCCTGTCATCGCGCCTGCGATTCACATAAACGTGATCGAGGCCTACGAGAGCGCACTCAGGATCAAGAACACGGCGGATATCATCGTGCCCCTGCATGCGCCCGAGTACCTGGAACAGAAGAGCATACCGTAGAGCTCCCCGTTTGACCAATCGCTGAGGAGACAACAATGACCTTTCTCAAGATAATCTACGTGCTGGCCTTGGGGGCCCTGGTGGGTATGCTCATCGGCTTCGGCGTGGCCGCATTCTACGAGGGGCCCCAGCAACCGGCCTTCCCCGAACGGCTGGCCCGCCCTCCTGTCCTGAATCCGGACAAGAACGTCGATCCCTACCAGGACCCGGAGTACCTGCGGGCCCAGAAGGAATATGAAGCACTAAACACGGCGTACGAAGAAGCCCAGAATATCTACCGGCGGAACGTCTTCTTCATCGTCTCCGCCTGCGGCGTGGTGGTCGTAGCGGCCGGCCTGCTGCTCAGGCGAGGGCTGGAGGTAATCCGTGCGGGGCTGCTCCTGGGAGGCACCGGCGCGCTTATCTACGGCGTGGGCCAGTTCTTCGGCGAAATGACCAACAAGATGCGCTTCGCGGTCATTGCCGTGGCGGTGCTGGTGTTGATCTACCTGGGCTATCGCAAGCTCACCGAAAGAAAGCCGCGCCCGGCTGAGACGAAGCCTTAGCCGCGAACGTCATTCCGGCCCCCGAGCCGGAATCCAGAGGGTCGTAGGGTTGGGGAAGCGGAGCGAAACCCTCCCGCTTTGATGGTGGGTTACGTCCCGATTTCATCGGGCCTGCACCCACCCTACGGCTTCCATCCTCATTGTGACTCACGCGAAACCGTACTGGAGAATCGAAATCCATGGCCAATGACCATATTGAAATCTATTGCGACGGCGCCTGTCGCGGCAACGGGCGCAAGACGAATGCCGGCGGCTGGGCCGCGGTGTTGAGGCGGGACACTCTCATGCAGACGATCTCCGGCAAGGAAGTCAACACCTCTAATCAGAGAATGGAACTGCTCGCCTGCATCAAGGCGCTGGAGGAAGTAAAGGCGGGCAACGTCGACGTCGATGTCTATTCAGACAGCGCGTACCTGGTCAACTGCTTCAACCAGAAATGGTATGTGAAGTGGCAGAAGAACGGATGGCTAAACAGCCTGAAACAGCCGGTTGAGAACCAGGACTTGTGGAAGCGTCTGTTGAGTCTGGTGGGCAAGCACAACGTGTGTTTCTACAAAGTCAACGGCCATTCCGGCGACACGCTGAACGAGATGGCAGACAAACTGGCAAGGACGGCCGCGGAGGACTGAGGCTAAGCCAGGGAATGCTTAGTTACCGTAGTCGCCGTAGGGCGGGTGAAGCAGAGCGAAACCCACCGCTTGTTGAAGGTGGGTTTCGGCCCGATTTCATCGGGTCTGCACCCATCCTACGAGAGGCTCCCCCACTTCCACATGCTGGCTACGTACCCTTGGATCCGCCTCCCTGGTATTGGCCACAGCCTCGTCCTTGCTTCTCCCCTGCGAGTGGCGCCTAGGCAGAGCGGGGCAACTGACCACAACATATCCCTCTTCGTCTTGCTCGAAAACGACCGCAAACTTCACAGGTCCCCTCCCTGTCCTACAGCGGCATCAAAATGCTGATTACGACCACACAATTATAGCAGAAAACACACAACCACGGCTAAGCGCCGCGGCGGCAGTAGAGAGTTTAGACTGACTTTCAGTCACAGGCATCCACCCGTCCGTTCTCAGCCCCCTCACCGTAGCGGTCTCCTTCAAGGGGCGAGAGAACAGTCCCCTCCCGCAACAGGCGGTTGAGAGTGGCCCCTGCGAATGCTGCCAAATACTGGCGCGGGTGCTATAATGGGTATCCGAGTGAGGGAACGATGATCGATATAGGGATGGACCCCAACATCGCCACGATCGGCGGCCTGGTCCTGTC
>JAUSJJ010000192.1 GCA_030647705.1 Dehalococcoidia bacterium | reverse complement strand
CCGGCCACCGCTGCCGCCAGCGCCCTCGCCGGCGAAATCACCGATCCTGCGGAGGTGGCGTAGATGCTTCGAGGCAGAGCCTTCAAGTTCGGCCACAACATCTCCACCGACCACATCGTGCCGGGGCGGCTGCTCAACTTGCGCAGCAATCTGCCTGAGCTGGCCAAACACGTACTGGAGGACGCGGACCCGACCTTCGCCGCGCGCGTGAAGCCCGGCGACTTCATTGTGGCGGGCAAGAACTTCGGTCTTGGCTCCAGCCGTGAGCACGCGCCGACCGTGATCAAGATGGCCGGCGTCTCAGCCATACTGGCGCAGTCGGTGGCCCGCATCTTCTTCCGGAACGCCATCAACGTCGGGCTGCCCATATTGATCTGCGATACCAGCCAGATCGGCGATGGCGACCAGCTTGAGGTCGACCTTTCGACCGGAAGAGTGGTAGACCTCAACAACAACGTTCACCTCACTTGCGGCCGCATTCCCGACGCAATGCTGAAAATACTTGACGAAGGTGGCCTGGTGCCGTATATTCGCAAGCACGGCGATTTCCCGGTGGCAAAGAAGTAGCGTGGCGTCACACTGAATGAATGTCACGCGAACGGATTGCTTCGGCGCTCCGCGCGCTCGCAATGACAAGCCACCGCTCTGGAGAGAAGAGTGCAGGGAAGGATTCCCTTCCCTGCCAGAGGGCCTGGGGGATGTGCCCCCAGCTACTTGAATTATTCCCCCTTCTCCCGCTTGCGGGAGAAGGGGGCCAGGGGGATGAGGGAGGGGACGCAGGGATGGGGAGTAAGACAAACGCCTGATTTCCTTCACGGAGGAGTCAGGTTTTAGGAGTCTCGAACAATATGCCCTACAACGTGACCCTGATCCCCGGCGACGGCACCGGCCCGGAAGTGGCCAGAGCCGCCTGCCGTGTCCTTGAAGCCACTGGAATCAAATTCCGGTGGGACGTGTTCCAGGTCGGTGAGGCGGTGCAGAAGCTGTTCGGCACGCCGCTGCCGGACGACGTCCTGGAGTCCATCAGGCACAACAGGATTGCCCTGAAAGGGCCCGTGACCACGCCCATAGGGTCAGGGTTTCGCAGCGTCAATGTGGCCATGCGGAAGACCCTCAACCTGTACGCCTGCCTGCGTCCCTGCAAGACCTACCGAGGCGTTCCCGGCCCCTACCCGAACGTGGATATCACCGTGGTCCGTGAGAACACCGAGGACCTCTATGCCGGAATCGAGTTCAAGCAGCACACGCCGGAGATGGCGAAGCTCATCGCCCTCATCGCCGAAAGCGGCCAGGGCAAGCTCGGCGAAGACGCCAATATCAGCATCAAGGCCATCTCGGAGACCGGGTCCAGGCGCATCGTCAAGTTTGCCTTCGAGTACGCCAGGAACCACGGGCGCAAGAAGGTCACGGTAGTGCACAAGGCCAACATCATGAAGTTCACCGACGGGCTCTTCCTCAGCGTGGCTAGAGAGGTGGCCCACGAGTACCCGGACATCGAGATGGAGTCCGCGATGGTGGACAACATGTGCATGCAATTGGTGCGCTGGCCCCAGTCCTACCAGGTGCTGGTGCTGCCCAATCTCTACGGCGACATCGTTTCCGACCTGTGCGCCGGGCTGGTAGGGGGGCTGGGCGTGGCGCCGGGGGCCAATATCGGGGAGGGCATCGCCGTTTTCGAGCCGACTCACGGCAGCGCGCCCAAGTACGCGGGCAAGAACAAGGTAAACCCCATCGCCATGATACTCTCCGGCATGTTGATGCTGAGGTATCTGGGCGAGACCAAAGCGGCCGACCTCGTGGAGAAGTCCGTGTCCGAGGTTGTGGCCGAGGGCGAATCGGTGACCTATGACCTCAAGCCGGATCGGAACGACCCCACCGCTGTGGGTACTTCTCAGGTGGCGGATGCCATTATCGAAAAGATGAGGAGGGCCTAGATGCGTAAGAAGGTCAGTGTGATCGGCGCCGGAAACGTGGGAGCGACGTGCGCGCAGCGTATCGGCGAAAAAGGCTACGCCGATGTAGTCCTGGTGGACATCGTCGAGGGTATGCCTCAGGGCAAGGCCCTCGATCTTCAGCAGTGTGGCCCGATACTGGGGTCGGATGCCCGCTTCGTGGGCGCCAACTCGTACCAGGAGACCGCAAACTCGGACGTGGTAGTCATAACCTCGGGAGTGGCCAGGAAGCCCGGCATGAGCCGCGACGACCTTCTGCTTACCAACAAAAAGATCGTGCAGCAGGTGACCGAGAGCGTTGTTCAAGCTTCGCCGAACTGTATCATCATTGTCGTCTCGAACCCCCTGGACGCCATGGCCCAACTGGCCCTGCACGTGAGCAAGTTCCCCAGACATCGCGTACTGGGCATGTCCGGTATCCTGGACACGGCCCGCTATCGAGCTTTCCTGGCACTGGAGCTCAACGTCTCCATGCAGGATGTAACCGCCTTCGTTCTGGGAGGCCACGGCGACACCATGGTGCCGCTGCCCCGCCTGTCCACGGCCGGCGGCATACCGGTGACCGAGCTGCTGCCCAAAGACACCATAGACAAGATCGTCAATCGCACCATCAAGGGCGGCGGCGAGATTGTGGCCCTGCTCAAGACGGGCAGCGCCTATTATGCTCCGGCGACGGCCGCCGCGGAGATGGTGGATGCCATCGTCCTGGACAAGAAACGCATCCTGCCTTGCGCCGCCTATCTTGACGGCGAGTACGGCATCAAAGGTGTATTCGTAGGCGTGCCGGTGAAGCTGGGCGCGAAGGGCATGGAGCAGATCATCCAGATCAAACTGACGCCGGAAGAGCAGGCCGGGCTGGAAAAGTCGGCGGCGGCGGTGCGGGAGCTGATCGGCGTGATGAACCTGGGCAATGCCTGATAAGACGCCATGAGAGAGATCAAAGCGTCAGAAATAACCGATACCGTCGCCCGGCTGAGCCAGGAGGCCAACTATAAGCTGGGCGAGGATGTGGTTGAAGCGCTGCGCCAAGCTGTCAAGAATGAAGACTCGCCGCTGGGCCGGGAGACGTTGAACCGCATCCTGGAGAACGCTGATATCGCCGCCAGAGGCCGATTCCCGTTGTGCCAGGACTGCGGCACGGCGGTGGTCTTTCTGGAGGTGGGGCAGGATGTTCACATCACCGGTGGCGACTTCAACGAGGCCGTGCAGGAAGGCGTGCGCCGCGGCTACGACGCGGGCTACCTGCGCAAGTCCCAGGTGGTTCAGCCCTTCTCGGCGAGGGTGAACACCAAGGACAATACTCCTGCTATAATTCACAGTGAGGTTGTGCCGGGGGACCGGCTGAAGATAACCGTCGCTCCCAAAGGGGGCGGCAGCGAGAATATGAGCCGGTTTTCAGTGCTGAAGCCGGCGCAGGGCCGTCAGGGCGTCATCGAATTCGTGGTCAAAGCAGTTGACGAAGCCGGCAGCAACCCCTGCCCGCCGGTCATAGTGGGGGTGGGCATCGGGGGCACCGCCGAGAAGACCATGCTCATGGCAAAAAGGGCGTTGCTGCGCAAAGTGGCTTTGCCCAACCCAGACCAGGAGGTCGCGGAGCTGGAGCGGGAGATACTGAAGAAGCTCAACGCCCTGGGCATCGGCCCGGAGGGCTTCGGCGGCAGGACGACGGCGCTGGCGGTGCACATCGAGACGGCACCGTCGCACCTGGCCAGTTTGCCGGTGGCGGTCAACCTGCAGTGCCACAGCGCCCGGCACAAAGAAGCCGTGTTGTAAGTGGCTGGATATCGACTGAGCAGCCATCCGGTGGGTTCCGTTTTCACTGCACCCACCCTACATCGACTACTGTCATTCCGGCCTCCGAGCCGGAATCCAGCGGGCCGAAAAGCGTTCTTGGATTTCCGCGGGAGTTTACCCCGTACCGCGATACGGGGAGGGAATGACAGACAGGGCGGCCCAAGCAATTCAGGCGGCAAGTTCAGGGACACGCTGGAGGAGCTCCTTACCGTGTCCACCCGACAGCCGCTTACTGTGGAGAGAGGATGCCGCAGGCTTCAACCTGCGGTATAATGGCGTTCTGGGAGTGCAGAGGGCGCGGCGTTGTGCCAGCGGGTTGGAGGGACGTGCCCCCGAGAAAGGACCTCACAGGGCGGGTGTGTGGGAAAGACAGACATCCTCCTTTTTGAGTCTGAACGACCCGCTCTCTCTGAGAGAGCAATAGCCGAACGACGTGAGTATGGTCACGAGGAGAGGCAACATGAGCCAGGTCAGTCTGAAAGAAAAGTACACCGATCTCTGGCCGACCAACTACAAGGTGGGCATGTGGTTCTGGCTGCTGCACCGGGTGACCGGGCTATATATCATCGTCTATGGAATCATCCACCTGTGGGAAATCTCGATAAGCCTGATGGGCGCCGATGGCGCCGCCTTCGACTGGTTCTTCAAGGTGGTGGGCCTGAACCCCTTCATCCAGTTCCTGGACATCCTCACTATGTTCGCGCTGCTCTATCACGGCATGAACGGCCTCAGGGTGATCCTGTTCGATTTTGGCCTGGGCATCAGACGTCAGAAAACGGTCTTCCTGGCAGTCATGGCGGTGGGCTTCGTGGTATGGGTGGCGACCATAATCGAGACCCTGCCCTTTATCACCGGCAGGCCGCTGTTCTAAGCGAGGCAGGAGGCGAGACCATGGCTCAGATTGCGAATTCGTCCAACGGGGCACGGCCGACCGGCCGGGCCGCGTTGAAGCCCGGGGTGATAAGCTGGCTGCTGCAGCGCGTGACTGCTGTGTTTATCGCGGTGGTGCTCTTCGTGCACGTCTGGCAGATCCACTTCATCTCGGAGAAGAAGGTCACCTTCGATCTTGTCGCGGATAGGCTGCGCAGCCCCGGCTGGGTGGCGGTGGACCTGGTGTTGCTGGCGCTGCTGTTGTACCATGCTCTGAACGGCGTTCGCTCCATCATACTCGACTTCGGCATCAGCCACACTATGGAGAGGTTCCTGTACTGGGGTTTCATTCTGGCCGGGTTGAGCGCCTGGGCGCTGGGCGTCTTGTTCCTGGTCCCATTCCTGATCAACAGGTAGGTTCTTGAACGGGCTGCTCGCACCCTTACCGTAGCCCTTTAGGTCGGGTTTCCCAACCC
>JAUSJJ010000190.1 GCA_030647705.1 Dehalococcoidia bacterium | reverse complement strand
GACAGGACGTCCAGGAGAGGCTCAGAAGGATGGCCAAAGCCTACATCGACGGCCTCTTCCCCGATGAAGAATACAAACGCCAGAAAAGGCTACTGGAGATGGAACTGGAGTCCCTGGTAGTCCCCCAGGCCAATGCCGCTGAGGAAGCTGGAAAGCTGATTCAGGACCTGCCCAAGCTATGGGCCGGGGCCAACCTCTCAGAGAGACGGAAGCTGCTGCTCTCCATGCTGGACGCGGTCTACGTCGATGCCAAAGAAGAGAAGAGAATCGTGGGGATCAAGCCCAAGCCGCCTTTCATGCCGGTGTTCCAGGTAGCAACGACCAAAGAAGGCTCAGGAGTGGTATTACTGAAAGAGCCCCCGGAAGCTAATCCGGAGGCTCCGTGTTTCTGGTGGAGACGGGGGAGAGTTGAACTGTACCTGAAACACGGGAACGTTATCTGGGTAGTCCCCTTGCCATCCCGCAAGAGGGCAGTGCAAGTGCTGGCAAGGGTGGCGTAGGTTCGGACGGAGAGAGCCTCAAACGTAGAGCAGCTGGTTTCGCAATTCGTCCGCTGTCATGGCATTCAGCACCCTCAGGAGATTGCCAACCACCGCGTGTGGCACACGTGTGATTCACCAAGGACATTGACCCACCTGTAGGCGGTTTCACCAGGAACTTTGACCCGCCTTCACCAACATCTTTGACTCACCCGGGAAACAAGAGGACTACCATTGTCGCAAACTTGAGAAAAGGAGCGACAATGGCCTTTAAGGAGGTTTCCCGAGTGGAGATCACAGAGATAATCAGAAGGTGGCAGGCCGCCGCCAGCGTTCGTGGGCTGGCCAGGGCCACGGGCCTGTCACGCAACACGACGAAGAAGTACGTTAAGGCCGCGGAGAAGTGTGGCCTGACACGTGACGGACCGCCGCCGAGCGAATCGCAGCTTACCGAATTGATCCGGCTCAATCTGGCGGGCCCGCGCCAGGTGATGCGGCCGGCGGAAGATGTGTTGCGACCGTGGGCTGAGCGTATTCAGCAGTGGGTGCAGACAGATCACCTGAGACTCACACGGATCCACGAACTCCTGGGTCAACAGCACTGTGTCATCTCCTACATGTCCCTGCACCGCTATGTGGTTCGCCAGGGCTGGCTGTCGGGCAAGCGTGACACAGTGCGCATGGCCGACACCAAGCCCGGAGAGGTGGCCGAGATGGACTTTGGCCGCCTGGGGCTGATGGTGGTGGACCCTGAGAGTGGCCAGCGCCGGGTGGTCTGGGCGCTGGTGATCGTCTTGGGCTATTCCCGCCATAGCTTCGTCTGGCCCCTGATGCGCCAGCAACTGGGAGACGTCATCGAAGGACTGGAGGCCGCCTGGGCCTTTTTTGACGGCCTGCCCAGCTCCGTGGTTCTGGACAATTTCCCGGCGGCCGTGGCCGGGCCCGATGCGCTGAGTCCACGTCTCACCCGCGGCTTCCTCGAGTACACTCAGCGCCGGCGCTTCGTTGCTGACACTGCCAGGGTGCGTCATCCCCAGGACAAACCGAAGGTAGAAAATGGCGTCCAGTTTGTCAGGGAGCGCTTCTTCAAAGGCGGGCAGTTTCATGGTCTGGCCGACCTGCGCCTGCAGGCCAGAAAGTGGTGTCTCGATGTGGCCGGACTGCGTGTCCACGGAACGACCCGGCGGCTTCCCCTGGTCGTCTTCAACGATGAGGAGAAATCGGCCCTGCTACCCTGGGATGGCGAGCGGTACGACGTGCCCGACTGGCATGAGGCTACCGTCCATCCCGACCACCACATCGCCTACCGCTATGCCCTGTATTCGGCGCCCAGTACCACATGTCCGCCAGGGACCAAGCTCGAAGTCAGGGGAGACACAAAGCTGGTGAAGCTCTTTCATCGGGGGACTCTGGTCAAAGTACACCCGAGACAACCACGGGGAGGACGATCCACTGATCCGGCCGATTACCCGACAGATCTCACCGCCTACACCATGCGTTGCCCGGATCGTCTCCGGCGTCAGGGAGCTGAACTCGGTGATTCCGTGGGCGCCTTCGCCGATAAGCTCCTTGGCGGCCCGTTGCCCTGGGCCAAGGTGCGCCAGGCTCAGAAGCTGCTCCGTCTGGGTGAACGTTACACCCCGGCCCGGCTCAACGCCGCCTGCCAGAAGGCTCTCGGCGTAGACCTCATCGACGTCCGCCGGCTGGAACGCATCCTAATCGAAGCGCTGGAGACCGAAAACTCCCTTACGGCGGCGGCGGCCCCACCGCTGCCGGGACGCTATGCCCGGCCAGGCAGCGCTTTCGCCTATCGTGAGGTCGCCTGTGTTCCTGCGGAGTCAGTTGCTATCAACAATGAAAGGACGGTGCATCTATGAGTGCAACCACCGAACTCAAACCGCTGCTCAAGCGCCTCAAACTGGGCGCTATGCTTGACACCTTGCCGGAACGCCTCGCCCTGGCACGGCGGGATCAGATCGACCATGCTGCATTTCTGCAGATACTCCTGGTGGATGAGGTGAGCCGTCGCGATCAACGCCACCTCGACATCCAACTGCAAAAGGCAGGCTTTGAAGACATCTGCCGTCTGGAAGACTTTGACTGGACGGCTGGGATAAAGCTGGACCGGAAACTCCTCGATGCGGCCTTCTCCCTGGACTTCCTCTCCCGCCACGAGCATGTCCTCTTCGTCGGCCCTGTAGGCGTCGGTAAGTCATTCCTCGCCCAGGCCCTCGGCTACGCCGCGGTACGTGCCGGGCACAGCGCCCGATTCATCCGCTGCGACGACTTCCTCAAGACGCTGGCCCAGGCCAGGATAGACCATACCCTGGAGAAGGCCTTCCGCTCTTTCCTGGCCCCTGACCTGATCATCATCGATGACTTCGGCCTGCAGCGCCTGACAGCCCAGCAGTCCACTGACATGTACGAGCTGATCATCGCCAGACACCGCAGGTCAAGCCTAGTCATCACCAGTAACCGAGGAGTGGAGGAATGGCTCGGCTTGTTCGACGATCCCATACTGGGCAATAGCGCCCTCGACCGGCTGGCCAATGCGAGCTATCAGATCGTCATCGAAGGCACGAGCTACCGGGAGCGGCTGTCACCACACAAGAGGAGGAATTGACGCCAATGACCTGAAATGTTATAACTGCTTCACCCTGCACCCGGGTGGGTCAATGACCGTGGTGAGGGGTGGCTCAAAGATCCTGGTGAACGACAACCGGATTTTCGCGTTTCTCTTTTAGTGGGTTGTGAACCTGATTCCCTGCTATCTTCGAGTATCTGAATATGATGTCATGTGCACGAGGCAGTAAGTGCTTTCTGCTATCGTGTAGCTTGTTATAATAGTACCAGATGATTTCGTTCACGAAATTGTCCACGCCAAAGATTTTGTCCATTTCGAGTTTGACGTAATGGCTGGCGTGCCAGTCGAGGTGGATCCACCTCGACTGGCACGCCAGCCATTACGTCAAACTCGAAATGGACAAAATCTTTGGCG
>JAUSJJ010000188.1 GCA_030647705.1 Dehalococcoidia bacterium | reverse complement strand
CGGTTGGTCTCGGTAATCGAGAGATACGTTCGTGCTCATCCCGAGCAGTGGGTTGCAGCTTTTGACTCAATCTGGGATAATCATGTGGAACAATCGAAGATGGCATCGGAAACGGCCGGTATCTGAGGGAAAGGAACACTTTGACCAGACTCGGCATGGCCGATCTGCATATCCATACTGACGCCAGCGACGGCATGATGAGCGTGCGCGAGTTGCTGGAGTTCGTCCAGAAAGAGACTCTGCTCGACGTCATCGCCGTCACAGACCATGACGAGCTCAGCGGCAGCCTCGAAGCACAGGAGCTGGTCGCCAGGGGCCGCTATCGTTTCGAGGTGATTACGGGCATGGAGATCAGCACACTGGAAGGGCACCTGCTCGCGCTCTTCGTCGACAGCCCCATCCCCAGCTACCGCCACATAGACGAGACGATTGACGCCGTGCACGGCATGGGCGGGCTTTGCATAGCCACCCACCCCCTGAGCTGGCTGACACGCAGTGTAGGTGAGAGCACTCTCGACCGGATCGTTTGCGGGGGAGGCCACGTCTACCTGGACGGGCTGGAGACGGGCAACGGCCAGGTGGCCGCCAAAGTGACCTCTACCAAGACGAAGCGGTTGAACCTGGAGCGGTACCACCTGCCTGAGACCGGTGGCAGCGATGCTCACTTCCTGGCATCGGTGGGCAGCGCCTTTACCACCTTCCCCGGGAGTACAGCGGAGGAACTGAGGCGAAGCCTGTTGGACAGGACCTGCCGGTCGGGACTGGGCAGTCCCGTGAGTCTGAGCAGCATCGGCCCCTGGCAGGTTGCCAGGCAGCTCTCGCGGGGTCTCCTGGTGCTTCCGGCGCGGAATCTGCGCAAGTCGCTGACCAGGCTGACCAAGAGGGCCACCACCGCATGAAGATCGCCCTGGTCTCTCCTTACGACTACGCCTATCCCGGTGGGGTGACGATACACGTCTCCCGGCTTCAGGACCAGTTTCAGCGGATGGGTCACGTCGCCAAGATCATCGCCCCCTGCTCCCGTGAGGAGATGGGCAGCGAAGACGTGTATATCGTGGGCAAGCCCGTCCCCATCCCCGCCTCGGGCTCCATCTGCCGCATCAGCATTTCGCCGATGCTCACGGGCAAGGTGAAATCCATCCTCCAACAGGAGCGCTTCGACATCATTCACATGCAGGAACCGTTGCTGCCCGCGTTGCCAGTAACCGTCCTCAGATGCTCCCACTCAGTCAACGTGGGGACCTTCCACGCCTTCCGCAACAGCAGTTGGGGCTATCGTTACTGGAAGCCGTTGCTCAAACGCTACTTCCGCAAGCTGCACGGCAAGATTGCAGTCTCGGTCCCGGCCCAGAACTTCATCAGCAAGTACTTCCCTGGCTACTACAACATTATCCCCAACGGGATAGACGTAGCCCATTTCACTTCCAATGTGCCCAAGTTGGAGCAGTACTGCGATGGGAAGCTCAATATCCTCTTCGTCGGCAGATTGGAGAAGCGCAAGGGGCTGATATACCTTCTGGAAGCCTATCGCAAGATCAAGAAAGAGATGCCCGATACGCGGCTCATCATAGTCGGGCCCGGTGGCGGGCTGCAGCAGGGCTACGAGAGGTTCGTCTACGAGTACAAGCTTCCGGACGTCGTCTTCACCGGATTCTGCACATATGAAGACCTGCCCCGATACTATCATACGGCCCATGTCTTCTGCGCCCCCGCATTCGAGCGGGAGAGCTTTGGCATTATCCTGCTGGAGGCAATGGCATCCGGTACCCCAATCATAGCCTCGAACACGGAGGGCTACGCCGGTGTCATCGATGGCGGCGACGAGGCTGTCATGGTTGAGCCGCGCAGCGTGGAATCACTGGCCGACGCACTGCTCCGAGTGCTGCCCGACAAAGAGCTGAGGGCCAGGATGGGCTCCGCAGGCAGGCTCAAGGCTGAACGTTTCGACTGGTCGCATATCTCTGCCCGTCTCATCGACTACTACAATGGCCTCCTCAGCGAAGTCCCCTATCCCGTGCCATGACGCAACAGAAGGCCACCGACGCTCGCCACGACCTATCCAACCGGATCGCGGAACCGGTTGCCCGTTTCATTGCCAGGTCTGGAGTCAGTCCCAATACCCTGACCTGGCTGGGCCTCCTGCTCAACATCGGCGTGGCAGCGGTGCTGGCCTGGGGCCATCTGTTCCCCGGCGGGTTCCTGGTGCTGGCCGCCGGAGCGTTCGACCTTCTGGACGGAGCGGTGGCCCGGGTTACGGGCGCCACCAGCAAGTTCGGCGCCCTGCTCGATTCCACAGTCGACCGCTTCTCGGAAGCGGCGCTTTTGTTCGGCATTCTGGTCTTCTTCGCCAAACAGAACGATCTTCAAGGCATACTCGCCGTCTTCCTCGCCATGGTGGGTTCGTTCGCAGTAAGCTATGTCAGGGCCCGCGCCGAGGGGCTGGGAATCGAATGCGGAGTCGGCTGGTTTACCCGGCCGGAGCGAGTAATTCTGCTGGCGGTGGGCCTGCTGCTGAGCCCTCTGCCCTACGCCTTGCCGGGGGTGCTGTGGATACTCGCCGTGATGACTAACCTGACCGCCGGCCAGAGGATTTACCACGTCTGGAAGCAGACGAAGAAATCGTCCTGAAACCTGCCCGGGGGACCTTCCCTGAAGACGGGCTCGAAATCCTCGTTCCGGGCCACACTCGTTACCGGCAGAAAGCGAACACAAGACCGCTGACCTTATCCGACGCTCATCGCGAACCCAGCTTCGCTAATCCGAAAAATCGAGGAGGTAAGCCAATGGCCAAGTCAAAGCGTATCCCCATCAATCCGGGTTGGCCGCACTACAACAAGTGGACTTTGCCGCCGGCAGTCAAAAAGGGCAACATGTTGTTCATCAGCGGCATAGACGCCACTGAGAGGGACCCGGTGACCGGGGAGATCAAGGCAACCGGAGACATGGGCGAGCAGTGCAGGAACATCTTCCAGAAGATAGACCGCATCCTCAAGCTGGCGGGGGGCAGTTGGGATGACGTGGTCAAAACCGTAGACTACGTCACCACCTGGGAGAACTACAAGGCCACGGCGCAGGTGCGACGCGACTTCTTCGGCACGGAGTACGGCGCCGCTACCGGAATCCTGGTCAAGGGACTGGTGGGCAACGGCGCCCTCATCGAGATCGACGCCGTAGCCGTGCTGGACTAGGGCGCTACTGGCCCAGGTTCACATCCAGGTAACCCTGGAACAGCCTGAACGAAAGCCCCTTCGCATCGCCGGGGACGTCGAACACGAGCACGCTGCCCTTGCTCAGGCCGGGCTGAATGGCCGCGCCCAGCAGCTTGCTTTTGTTCAGGGCAACGCCGGCCAGGTCCGTGGCGTCGGTGTCCACGCCATACCTTCTCCCCAGTCCATCGACCAAGGCGAAGTCGCCGGCGGCCAGGGAACGTGGCTCCTTGCCGTTATTGGTCACGGTGAGATGGACTATGACAAAAGAGCCATCAGGCAACAGCGCTTTGGACTCAGTTTCCAGTTTGTCCCTTCGCTCCAGGCTGGAAACCCTGTAACCCCAGTCCCCGAACCCGATTGCCTGGCCGATGTTGGCGGATGCCGGCTGTCCGTTGGTGACGGGAGGAGGAACAACAGGCGTCGAACTCTGTTGCCCCACAAATGGGATGTTGCCGGTGAAATACGCCGCGGCTATGAATATGATGACCGCGATAATCAAGAGCGGCCAGAATAGCTTACGAAGCATGAGGTACGCCTCCACCCGAAGATGCTCTTATCATAACGCATTGCGGGTGGAGGCGTACTAGAGTCCGGGTCAAGAGCGTGAAGTCCCTCAGCGACTGCCGACTGCTTCCGCCTCCATCTCCTCAGGACGCACCACGCAAGCGCTGGGAGGATTGGTGATGAGGTGCCTAAGCTGCGCGATCAGCCTGTGGTTGGGTGATCCATCCGAAAGCCGCGCCACCATCTCCTCCTGAGGCCCATGACGATACCACCTCCTGAGGGATTCGGCGCTCCTCTCCGGCATGACATCGATCACGCTGGTGTCATAGCCGATCTCGGCGCCGGCCTGGTCGACGGGCAGCCGGTTCTTCCGGGGGTAGATATGCACGTGCCAGCGGAAGTACTTGCGAGCCTGTTCCATCTCATTGTGGAGCGCCATATGTATGGCAATATTGAGGTCGGTGACGCCCTGATAGAAGAAGAGCGCAGGGAATGCCCCGAGCAGGTTGCACATTATCCGCTTTCTATCCTGCGGCGTGGTCTGAAGTATGTGCGCAAGGTCATGCGTGGGAAAGGCGATGACCTCATCGGAGCAGGCCGGAGCAAAAGAAGCGGCGATGAACATGCCGTCATCGTGGATCACCCTTCTCCCATCCAGCCGCTCCTCTTCCGCCAGCATGTCAAAGAGGTTCCTTCCAGTCCGTTCCCACACCTGCAGGCAGCGTTGCCTCTCCTGCTCCTGCAATGAAGACGCCACAAACGTGATACTCCTGCGCTGCGAGTGCGGGTGTTGCTGGGAAGCACCGGCGAAAGCCCCCCAGTTGGTGAAGTCCATGAAAGCGAACACATCGGGGTCACGGGAGCACAACTCTGCCAGGTCATAGGACGAATCGATCATTCGTTCCAGGTCATCGAAGTAGAGGTCGGAAAGCAGCAGCTTGTGCTTCCCAAACGGAGGGTAAATCGTTATCCAGTCGTATTTCTCCCAGGGGTACGCGTTAGGCACGGACACCGCCCCGCAGCGATGTTTGACCCGCTTCTCGGGCGTAGACTCGAACAGCCTGCAGAAACGGCAGTTGTCTATGGGATGTATCTCCAGGTTCGTCGATATGCCGGTGCCCCTCTTGGCCCTTTCCTCCGAGATTTTGCAGACCCTGCCTGACAGCGGGTCTACCCTGGTCAAATAGGAGAGGTTCTTCAGTTCGCCGTTGAACGTGAACGGCATGGTCTTCCCCACATACTCCTTGAGCAGCATTCTACGTAACTCCCCCCTATACCTAGATTCGCCGGAATATGAATCTGCCCAATTCAACTAAGTAAAACTACTTAAGTGATTTGGGCGCTCTTATTATACCACTTCCGGTCAAGACAACACTAGGGGCTTCGGCTCGAATTACCCGACGGCGGCCATCACCGAATGCAGTCCTGTTCCCCGCGGGTGGTCCCCTTCGGGTTGTTTCAGCATAGCTTCCCGGCTTCCAACAGGGTGCCGAACCGGGCCTTCGGCGGGCGATTACCTCGTCGCCTATTGCCCGCTGCAGACTCACGGCGAACCTGCAAAAAGACAGCCCACAACCTATTGACAAGCGTGCTAGGCAGTGCTAGCATTTGCCTTGTTAAGTGAATATCCGGCGATAGACAGGCCCCCAGAGCATATCTGAGGGGCTACTTGCTTTCAGGGGAGAACACGAAAATGCAGCCTGCCACAACGGTACCGCGAACCCAGACCGCACACGAAGAATCCCTGGCTTCATCTCATTGGGATCTCCGCCGAAAAATAGCCCTGGAGAACCTGCGCAACACCAGCGCAGCATACCTCTCCGCCGGCGCTCCGAAGCGTCTCCACCTGCCTTCCAGAAACACAGCCACCAGTCCGGCAAGTCGGGCGGCGGAGGTGGCTTCCGTCAAGCTGGGGAAGCCAATCGGCGTGGCCGAGCCCCAGCGCCGCTTGCTCCCCACCATGATGACGCCACCCATTTTCCGCCGCCGCAGCTACGCTGCCCAGGGCGCGGCAGCAGCGCAAGTGTTTGAACTGCCCCTGTCAGGTCTTATGCAGGGAGCTGCACGGCTGTCGGAAGCCGCGAAACCCAAAGAGCACTCTGCCGTTTCCATAAAGCGGGTACTTGCCTTCTCGACCTTCGTCGTAGTCGTGTTCACTTTTCTTTACTGGCTCAGCAACGGGATAGCCTCCAGCGTGCCCAACGAAGTCGTCCAGTTGAAAGAGCACTTCTTCTTCAGCTTGAGGTCGTTTCTTACTGCCTCCAGCTTCGACCTGGCGCCGATCAACACCCTGGGCAGGTTGCTCTACAGCATTGAGGGCGTTATCGGCATGATGACAATGATCGTGGTCAGCATAGTTGTATCGGAGAAGGTGGCTAAGGTATAATATACAAGTACATCGGTTAAGGAGAAAGAAAAAGGGCTCCCGTCCGGGAGCCCTTTTTTCAGTCGTATTGGGCGGTGTCCGGCCTGGGAAACAGGCGATCGCCCCCGGCTCACACAGAATATGATAAATATAAGCGACCTTACCCTCGAACAACTTAGAAGTCTTCTAGCCTCGTGGGGGGAGCCTGCGTTTCGGGCCGACCAGATACAGCGGTGGCTGTACCAGCGGCTGGCAGGCTCATTCGATGAGATGACCGACCTGCCCAAGTCGCTCAGAGAACGGCTCGCCGGCAAAGCCAGGCTATCCAGCCTGGCTCCCGTCGAGGAAGTGACCTCCTCTGACCGCCTGACTACCAGGGCTTTGTTTCAATTGCACGATGGCAAGACCATCGAGTCGGTCCTCATGCTTTATGAGAAGACGCCCCGTGGCCAGGAACGCCATACCGTGTGCG
>JAUSJJ010000179.1 GCA_030647705.1 Dehalococcoidia bacterium | reverse complement strand
TTTCCAGAAATAGGCGAAGATCCCGTCGGCGTAGTACAGTCTGCGGAAGCTCATTTCCAGAGGCATGCCGATCTTCACCTCTTTAACCTCACGGTCCGCCATCGGCCCTACCATTCTACCACCGCCATCGAAATTTATCACGCTCTGAACCAGCGGGGAGTCTTTGGAGCCCGAGAGGGCGTCCAGTGTGTAGCTGAAAAGCTGTGCTTTCTTGTCTGCCAGCCGCACCTTCTCGAAGTTGCCCTCGGCGCGGCACTTGGTGCACAAGACCTGAGGAGGATACTGGACAGTCCCGCAGGACTTGCACTTGGCGCCGTAAAGACGGTAGATGGCTTCCTGGTCTCTGAAGATGTTCGGGGCAGACGGTATCTCCTTGGGGCGAAGCTGGATGCCCAGGTCGGGGTCGAACAGGTCGCGCCACCAGAGGTAGGTGGTATAGTCAGGGATAATCCGCCTGGAGGCCAAGTGCTTCTGCATGCCGCGATGGTTTCTGGCCTTTACGATATTATCGGTGACCTTGAACAGCAGGGCGTCTGCGCCGTTGCCATAGTTTGCCACCAGGATTCTATCGCCGGGCTTGGCTTGCTCGAGTGCCGCCACCAGCATCATGGGGGCCAGCGCTGCGCCGGTGTTGCCCAGCGCGCCGAAAAGCGGGTTCTGCACCTGCTCGGGGGCCAGCTTCAGTTTCTGCGCCATCTCGCGGTGCCGTCTGACATCGGATGCGTAGACCACCACCTTTGTGATGTCCTTCAGCGTTATGCCTTGCTTGGTGAGCAGGCCATTGACCACCTGGGGCACGACCTTGAGGTAGCCTTCTTCCAGGAAGAACCGCTCCTCCCAGGAGCGGACCATCTTGTCTCCGTCAGGCCTCCATACGTCGATGATCTCCTGAGAAACCGAATAGAAGCCTTCCAACTCGGCGACCACGTCCGTGTCGCCCAACAGCAGAGCAGCGGCGCCATCGCCTCCGTTCTGTTCTATGGAAGAGCGAGGCCTGCCCAGGCGGCAATCCGACGCGACAACCATGGCCTGCTTAGCTGCCCCAGCCTTGACGGCATTGAAGGCCATCCTCAGCCCGGTGGTGCCTACCCTTATCGAGTGCGCCAGGTCCAGAGTGATCGCCTCGATGGAAAGATCAGCCGCAGTGGCCACCAGGGTCGCGGCCATTTTCTCGCTGTAAGGGGCCGTGTTGGAAGCGAAGAGCAAGCCGCCCACTTTGGAGCGGTCAACGCCTATGAGGCAGTCTATGGCGGCAGCTACGCCCATGGTGATGCTGTCTTCGTCGAAGCAAGCAACTGCTCTTTCCGCCGCGCCCCAACCTACAGTCTCCTTGCCCATCCTGTAACGGGGAACGTATGCCCCGTAAGAAGTGATTCCGATCATTTGCCTCTCCTTATGTCAAGATAAGTCCTGACTTGCGTCCGGCTAGAGCCCGGCTATGTTGCAGCTGACAATACAGCCGCGCGCGTCGCCGCCCAAGTTGTGCGTCAGGCCGAGCGTCGGGTTCTTCAATTGGCGCGCGTGGCTTTCTGCCTTGCCCTGAAGTTGCTTGTATACCTCGAACATCATCCTTAGTCCGCTGGCCCCGATGGGATGGCCGAAACACTTGAGCCCGCCGTCCGGGTTTACCGGAAGCTCGCCTTCCAACTCAAAGGCGCCGGAATCGATGTACTCCTTGGCTCGCCCGCGAGGGCAGAAGCCCAGGTCTTCGTAGATCACCATCTCGGTGATGGTGAAGCAGTCATGCACCTCGGCCAGGCTTAGCTCTTTGAAGGGGTCTTTGATGCCGGCCTGGGCATAGGCCGACTGCGCCGCACGCACGTTCTCTTCGATGTGCATGAAGTCGAACTCGGGCCGCATGCCGCCCTCAGCCGGGCCGGCTATCAGGGATAGCGCCTTGATGTACACAGGGTCGTTCCGGAACTTCCTGGCCATGTCCGCACGTACCACAATGGCCGCCGCCGACCCGTCACTCACGCCGCAGCAATCGAACAGCCCGAGGGGCCAGGCGATAATGGGAGCGTTCATCGCCTGCTCCAGGGTGATCTCCTTCTGGAAATGAGCCCGCGGGTTCATCGAGCCGTTGTGATGGTTCTTCACCGCGATCTTGGCCAGTGTCTTCTTGCCCTCCTCGGCGCTCAGTCCGTAGTGGCTGAAGTACTTTGAGCCGAGCAAGGCGAACATGCTGGGCCCGGTCATGTCGGGGTCGACCAGCGCCGGGTCCAGTTGATAGTCTATGTTGGGCAGCCCGGAGAATCCCGTGTCCTTCAGCTTTTCTATCCCCACCACCAGCACGATGTCGTAAGCCCCGGCGGCAACGGCGTAGCAGGCGTTTCTCAACGCGTCCGAGCCGGTAGCGCACATGTTCTCTACTCTGGTCACCGGGATGTAGGGCAGTTTCAGTGGCGCGGAGATGGTGCGGCCCGATTGGTTGGACCATTGGGTGCCTACCCAGGCCGCCTGGATGTCTTTGCGTTCGATGCCCGCATCGGCCAGGGCTTCGTATGTCGCGTCTACTATCAGGTCCTCCCTGCTCTTGTCCCACCTTTCGCCGAACTTGGTGCAACCCATTCCAACGATAGCGACCTTGTCCTTGATGCTTTCCATCTCGCCCAGCCTCCTATCTTATTGCCCTGAACTTCCAGAAGTAGTCGTGGATGCCGTCTCTCGAGAGCACCTTCCTGAAGCTCATCTCGACGGGCATACCGATATCTATTTCGACGGCATCTTTGTCGGTCACTTCACCTACGAATCTGCCCCCGCCCTCGAAATCGACTGCCGCAAAGGGCGTTGGCGGGTCGGCAGCGGCGTACAGGTTGTCTTTGGTGAAGGTAACGACCTTCCCCTTCTTGTCCGCCAGCTTGTGCTCGTCGAACTTGTCTTTCGAACCGCAGGCCACGCATATGCGCTGGGGTGGATACTGTACAGTGCCGCAACTCTGGCACTTCACGCCCCAGAACCCGAAAATGCGGCGCTTCTGCCTGGCGATGGCGGGGAGTGAAGGGGTAGAGCCGCGCGGCCGCCTCTGTGGCTCCAACACCATGAGCCCGCGCCAGCGCACGTATTTCTCGTAGCTGTCCACCACTTTCTTCGAACTGAGATAGCCCTTGACGCCTCTACGCGGCGCAACTTTGGCGATGTCCGGCGTCACGCCGAACATCAGGGCGTCGCTGCCGTCGCCGTAGCTCGCTGCCAGGATCTTCTCACCGGACTTGGCCCCTTCCAGGGCTGCCGCCAGCATCATCAGAACTGACGCCGTGCCCGAGTGGCCGATGCTGGCAAAAAGTGTGTCCTGCACCTGGGTCTTGGCATCGAAGCCCAGCGCCTTCACCACCGCGGGCTGGCTCCGCATGTCGGGGGCGTAGATGGCGACTTTGGCGAAGGACTTCGGCGAGAGGTTGTACTTCTTGAGCAGGCCGGCCACGGCCTCCTGGACCGTGGCGGTATACCCTTCCATGATGATGAACCTGTCCTCGCCCGAGCGCACAAACACGTCTTCGGTAGTACGCCACACATCGAAGAATTCATTGAAGATGGAGTAGCTGCCCTGCATTTCGGCGATGACGTTATTGCTGCCGACCAGTACCGCCGCGGCCCCGTCCCCGAAGACCTGCTCGAACTCACCCTGGGCAGCGCCCATGCGAGTGTCAGAGGCCACCACCAGGATGCTCCGCGCCGAGCCGCTCTTGACCGCGTCCATTGCGGCCAGCAGTGCGATGGTGGCTCCCCTCAGAGAGTCGGAGAAGTTGGCGGTCCTGGCTTCCCGTGGCAAGTCCAGTGCGCTGGCCACAATGGTGGCCGCCTGTTTCTCGCGGTAAGGGGAGGTGGTAGTGGCCAGGAACAAGCCGTCCACCTGCTTGGGATCGAAGCCATTGAGGCAGTCGATGCCGGCTGCCACGGCCATGGTGACGGTGTCCTCGTCGTAGTTGCAGATGGCTTTTTCGCCGGGCAGAGCACGGGTACCCCACGCCTTGGCGATAGCCTCGCGGCTGAGCCGGTACAGGGGAATGTAGGCGCCGTAGGAGATGATTCCGACCATTTCTCAGACCTCCTGGGTTATCTGTCCTCGATGGACCCTATCTTGCGTGGGAACGCATCCCGGGTCAGAGTGAGCCGTTGTTCGAAGAAAGAGAAAGTGCTGCCGAAGGGAATCGCCCCTTCCGAAAAAGACTGCCTGCAACCGGAAGGACAGGCTAAGATTATCATTCCATGTGTGGGCTGTCAAGGCCAACTTCTGTTTACACCCCCGTTGCCCTTTGCTATAATGAAACCTCGTGCCGAGGCATTCCGGCGGGCCTGCGTCTCCTTCGAGACTGCCTGTCGCAGCGCCCTCGCCTGAGCGGCTTCGGCCAGCCGATCCAGTTGAGGAAAGCACATGATTGAACGCTACTCCAATCCTCAGATGAAGCAGATATGGTCTGAGGAGAACAAGTTCGAAAAGTGGCTCAAGGTCGAGATC
>JAUSJJ010000178.1 GCA_030647705.1 Dehalococcoidia bacterium | reverse complement strand
AGCATGAAGGCGATGAGCGCCCGCTGCAGTCGGGCGCCAAGCCCCATAAGCACATAGAAACGCGATCCGGAGAGCTTGGCGCCCCGGTCGAAGTCGATTATGCCCAGAGCCGTTCCCAGCTCCCAATGCGGCTTGGGTGTGAAATCGAACTGGCGCTGCACGCCCCAGATGCGTATGTCCAGGTTGCCGCTGTCGTCCTTGCCCGGAGGAACGCTTGAGTCAGGGATGTTGGGGATGCGAAGCATGAGGTCGTTCTGGCGTTCCTCCACTTCCTTTATCTCAGCTTCTGTGGCCGCGATGCGTGAACTCACTCCGCGCATCTCTGTCTTGAGGCGCTCTGCTTCCTCCAGCTTCTTCTGAGCGGCATCGGGATCTGAGCCGGGGGCTTGCCTGCCGGCCTCTCCCATGAGCTGCCCGATGACCTTGCTGGTTTTCTTGAGCTCGGCCCGGAGCACCTCCATGTCATGAACAACCCGGCGGCGCTGCTCGTCCAGCTTGATAACCTGGTCCAGGATAGCGGTTGTCTCCCCTCGCTTGGTCAGAGCGTCTCGCACCAGGTCGGTGTTGTCGCGGATCATTTGTAGACTGAGCATGGGGATCCTTCTAGACTGTTCTCAGTTGAGGGAACAATATCACCTCACGGATGGACTGCTGGTCGGTGAGCAGCATGACCAGCCGGTCGACGCCTACGCCCAGGCCGCCCGTGGGCGGCATGCCGTGCTCCATGGCGAGTAGGAAATCGTTATCCAACCTGTCTGTTTCTTCGTCCCCGTAGGCGGCGCGTTCTTTCTCCTGCTGCAGGAAGCGCTGTCGCTGCTCCATCGGATCGTTGAGCTCCGTGAACGAGTTGGCCATCTCGATGCCGCCGACAAACAGCTCGAACCTTTCCACTAGTTTCGGGTTGTCCGGCTTTCGCTTGGCCAGAGGCGACATCTCCACCGGGTAGTCCATGAGGAACGTAGGCTGGATGAGCTTCGGCTCGACAAAGGTGGAAACGACCTGATCGAGCAACCTGCCCCAGCTCATCTTCTCGTCAACGCCGGCCATGCCGTGGGCAAGCATCTGCTGTCTCAGGTCAGTGGCCTCGGGGTGTTCTTCAAAATCTATGCCGGAGTATTTGAGCGTTGCCTCACGCAATGTCATGCGGGGCCATGGCGGCGTGAGGTCTATGGTGGTCCCGGCAAAGCCGGCCTTCATGGCGCCCAACACGTCTTGAGCGACGGTGGAAACCATCTCCTCCACCATTTTCATCACGGCGTTGTAGTCAGCGTAGGCCTCGTAGGTCTCCAGCATGGTGAACTCGGGGTTATGCTTTGTGGAGATGCCTTCATTGCGGAAGACGCGGCCGATTTCGTAGACCTTGTCCATGCCGCCGATGATCAACCTCTTCAGGTAGAGCTCGAGTGCGATGCGAAGATAAAGGTCCCGGTCCAGCGCCTCGTGGTGGGTGACGAAGGGCTTGGCCATGGCACCCGCGGCCACCGCCTGCAGTACAGGGGTTTCTACTTCCAGGAAGCCGCGCCCGTCCAGGAACCGCCGCAACGAGGAGATGGCCCTGCTCCTGGTCCGGAAGATGTTCCTGACCTCTTCGGATGTGAGGAGATCGAGGTAGCGCTGCCGGTAGCGCTTCTCTACGTCGGTCAGGCCGTGCCACTTATCGGGGAGAGGCAAGAGGGACTTGGACAGCAGCACCCAACCGGAGGCCTGTACCGTGATCTCTTTGGTCCTGGTGCGCCACAATTTGCCGGTGACGCCGATGAAATCTCCAAGGTCAAGGTCGGCAAGAAACTGGTATTCTTCCCCTAATTTGTCTTTGCTAAAGAAGAGTTGTATCTTCCCAGACCCATCGCGGATGTCCATGAAGCTAGCCTTGCCCATGTCGCGGCTGGCGATGATACGGCCGGCCACGGTGACAGGAGGGGCCTCGGCAATACCGGCTTTCTCCTGCTGCTCAAAGAGAGCGATGGCTTCGCTTATCTGGTGGGTGCGCTGGTAGCGGGATGGGTAGGGGTCAACCTTGCGGGAGCGGATCCTGTCCAGTTTGGCCAGGCGTTGCTCCTGGATATACTCTTTTCTGGTTGTCATATCGGAGGATTCACCGCGTGATCAGAGACTCGTTACTCTATCTTGGCTACTTTGAACTTCATTACTCCAGCGGGGGCCGCCACCTCGACGTGGTCGCCGACTTTCTTGCCGAGCAGCGCCCGACCTACCGGGGACTCGTTCGATATCTTCCCCTCCGCGGGGTTTGCCTCGGCGCTGCCGACGATGGTGTAGTGCTCCTTCTTGCCATCCGGAGCGGTGACCACGACCGTCGATCCCAGCCTGACGCGGCCCGAAGGCACTTCTTCGGGAGGGATCACTGCGGCGCGGTTGATCATGGCCTCCAGGGTGAGGATGCGGCCTTCGACGAAGGACTGCTGGTTCTTGGCGGTCTCATACTCCGGGTTGTTGACCGTGCTGCCCAACTCCTTGGCCTTCTGGATCTGCTCAGCAACTTCCTGGCGGCGAACAGTACGCAGGTGCTCAAGCTCGGCCTTGAGCTTTTCCAAGCCTTCAGGAGTTACGAAGACCTGCTTGTCGACCATTTCGCTTGCTTCTCCGCCAAAAACAAACTGAGGACAACCTCACCAATGGGGCGCCTCATCGCCCATATTATAGAGGCACGTCTACCCGTTGTAAAGAGCGTTTGGGAGGTAATACCAGCGAAACTCACTGCCCAAGGATAGCACGACGCGACACATAAGGCGTCCACTCGGCGGTCTCCTGCCAGGGAGGTGGGGGGAAGTGGGGAGTCGAGGGAAAACGCTAAGCCCCAGGGGAACGAGTGCCTATCATAGCGCCTGCTCTTTCCCCCACTTTATGCAGGAAAGGGGCTGCGGAGTTGGCGCCGACGCTGCAAAATGAGGGGAATTTGGTGCGCCGGTGGAGGTAAAACGGGCTCTTTGACACGTGTTTTCGATGAGTTTTGAAAACTGGCCCAAGAAACTATTGCAAAGGGTAGGAACTTGTGGTATAAGGGTGATAAATTGTGGTGAAAAGTGGGTAACAGTGGTAATAATGTTCCATGGAGAGTACCCATACAGCATAGACCTCAAGGGCCGGGTGCCGGTCCCGCCGCGCTTCCGTGAGGAACTGAAGGAAGGCGTGGTGTTGTCTCAAGGCATCGACAAATGCATCACCGTCTACCCGGTGAGCGAGTGGGAGAAAATCGCCGCGAAACTTGCCGCGCTGTCCATTACTCAGCTCAACTCAAGAAGGCTGAAGAGAAGGACTTCTTCCCGGACCTACAGCCTCAGCCTCGATGGCCAGGGGCGGGTGATGGTGCCCCCGCTGTTGCGCGAATACATAGGCATCAAGAACGAAGTTACCATAGTGGGGAACATCAATTGTCTTGAGATATGGGCCCGGGATGCGTGGGAGGCGGAGAAGGCGGTGACCGACGAACAATTTGTGGAGATCGCAGAAACAGTGAAGATGCCGGAATGAACACATTGACTAGATTGACCAATCCCACCTCCAACCACATCCCGGTCATGCTGAACGAGGCTATCGAAGGCCTGAACGTGCAGCGGGGCGGCCGGTATGTGGACTGCACCCTCGGTGGTGGAGGCCATGCCGCTTCAATCCTGGAGGAAAGCTCCCCGGGTGGTCAGCTTCTCGGGATTGACGCCGATCCAGCGGCGATATCCGCTGCGCGGGAGAGGCTGAGGGAGTATCGTCGTGACCTTATCCTGGTCAACGACAACTTCAAGAAGGTGGAGCGGATATGCACCGCCTATGGGTTCCGTCCCGTGCACGGCATACTCTTCGACCTGGGGATGTCCTCGCTGCAGCTAGAGGACAGCAGCCGTGGTTTCAGTTTTCAACGGGACGCCCCGTTGGACATGCGTTTCAGCCCGGACCAGAAGCTTACCGCCGCTGATGTTGTCAACACGTTCTCTGAACGGGAACTGGCCGATCTTATCTTTCAGTATGGGGAGGAGCCGCGCAGCCGCGTCATTGCCCGCCACATCGTGCGCAAGCGCCCGGTGGTCTCTACGCTGCAGTTGGCAAAGATCATCGAACGTGCGGTGGGTGAGCGTGGCAGAATCCATCCGGCGACCCGGACCTTCCAGGCCCTGCGCATTGCGGTGAACGAGGAGCTGGACAACCTCAAGCTGGCACTGGAGCAGTCGGTGAACCTTCTGGGGTTCGGCGGAAGACTGGTGGTCATCAGCTTCCACTCGTTGGAGGACCGCGTGGTGAAGGTGTTCATGCAGCAGCAGGCGCGGGGTTGTATCTGTCCCCCCGATATCCCGGAGTGCGTCTGCGGCCGTGCGCCGACTCTCAGGGTGATCACCAGGAAACCCGTTACGCCCGGAGAGGCTGAGGTGGAGGCCAATCCGAGGAGCCGCAGCGCCAAGATGAGAGTTGCTGAGCGAGTATGAAGAAGAAGAATTGAGATAAACAAAATAGAAGGAGGAGTCATGGAAAGCACAGAGGACAAATCTAAGACAGGCGGCGGCATAGAGAGCATGGCCAGGATCAAGGTCATCGGCACAGGCGGGGGCGGCTGCAACGCCGTTGACCGGATGTGTCGAGACCGCATTCGCGGCATAGATTTCATCGCCGTGAATACCGATGCCCAATCACTGGCCCGCTCGCAGGCGCCAATCAAGTTCCAGATCGGGCCGAAGCTGACTAGAGGGCTGGGAGTCGGTGGAAACCACGCCCTTGGCACCAAGGCGGCCGAAGAAAGCCGTTCGGAATTGGTGCAGGCGCTGAAGGGCGCTGACATGGTCTTCATTACAGCCGGCATGGGAGGGGGCACCGGCACCGGTTCCGCCCACATTATCGCCGAGATTGCCAAGGATGAGGGGGCTTTGACGGTAGGCATCGTCACCAAGCCATTTGCCTTCGAGGGCAGCCGGAGGATGGCGGCCGCCGAGGAAGGCCTGAACAATCTCAAGAAGAAGCTGGACACGCTCATCGTCATTCCCAACGACAGGTTGCTCGGCCTGTGCGGCAAAGACGTGTCGTTGGAGAACGCTTTCCGGATGGCGGACGACGTTCTGTTTCAGGGCATCGAAGGTATTTCGCAGCTTATCACTGTACCCGGGCATATCAACCTGGATTTCGCGGACATCAAGGCTATCATGACTGATGCCGGTACCGCGCTTATGGCCATCGGGCGTGGAACAGGCGAAAACAGGGCCGTCGATGCGGCCAAGGCAGTTATCAGCAGTCCCCTCCTGGACGTCTCAATCGATGGGGCCAAAAAGGTATTATTTAATGTTACCGGCGGCAAGGACCTCACCTTGTTCGAAGTTGGCGAGGCGGCCAAGATAATCAGACAGGCCGCTGACCCGGATGCACAGATCATTTTCGGCGTGGTCAATGACCAGAAGATCGAGATGGAGGTGAGGATAACCCTCATCGCCACCGGAGTCTACTCTCATGAAGCTCGCACCGCACCTGCGATGAAGGGGCGCAAGGCTATTCAGGACCTCATACCGCTCATGTTCGATGACCAGGGTGATACCCAGGTGCCCCCGTTTCTGCGCAAAGCGTATCCGGTGGCATAGAAAGGCCTGTGTTGCCGGCCCTCGAGAGGCCGGCGTCCGAAAAGGACTGTTCCAATACTTGGCGACCTGGCTGGCCTGGAAGCGCTCTGTGCGTTGAGGCTGTCCGGCTTGATTTGAAAGATACTTGTTGAGCGCCGCTCAAGATTTAAGAACCGTGGCTTTTGGCCACGGTTCTTTTTTGTGCCCCTGATCCGTGGATTCGTACCCACGGCTGAAGCCGTGGGCATGGCATCGCAGTTCGCCTCAGGCGGATGCCCCAGGCTTCCAGCCTGGGGTACTGGAAAGACCTCTTGGGTGAAGGCCGTCCGATTATCCAACACCTTTGAGCCTGTGCAAAGAAGCCACGGTTCTTTTTTGTCCCTAAAACTATTGACAGCCTCCAACATATTGTGGTACAGTGTCCATCACCTACTAGAGATTGTATGGGACGATGGTGATGTTGTGTCCTTACTGCGCCTTTGATAATTCGAAGGTGACCGACTCCCGTGACGTTGAACAGGCCATACGCCGCCGGCGGGAATGCCTGAAGTGCGGGCGGCGCTTCACTACCTATGAGCGGGTACAGACCGTAAGTCTGCTCGTCATCAAGAAAGACCAGCGGCGTGAGGATTTCAACAGGGAGAAGCTGGCGCTGGGGATCCGGAAGGCCTGCGAGAAACGCCCGTTGCCTGATGGCACTATCGAGCGAGTGGTGGATGAGATCGAGTCGGAGCTGTTCCAGATGGGCAAGGCGGAAGTGCCCAGCTCCGTCGTCGGGGAGATGGTGATGCAACGGTTGAAGTCGCTGGACCACATCGCCTACATTCGTTTCGCCAGCGTCTACCGCCAGTTCGCCGATATTGACAGCCTCAAGAAGGAAGTTGATACGCTGGCCGGCATCGGCTCTTTGCCCGTGGCGCAGCTTCCTCTTTTGCCCAAGGAA
>JAUSJJ010000176.1 GCA_030647705.1 Dehalococcoidia bacterium | reverse complement strand
TTTCTTATCGCCCGGATAACCCGCTTAAAAGGCCTAACAGATTTCATCAGCACTATTTTTGCACCGACTAATAAAGGTAGGTTCATACATACCGTAGCAGCAAAGGAATGAAACAAAGGTAAGATACAGATGAAACTATAACAACAGTTTATTTGTATAACAGAAGAGGAATCAGTGGCATTAGCAATAAGGTTGAAATGCGAAAGCATTGCCCCTTTGGGAAATCCGGTGGTTCCCGAGGTATATAAGATTACTGCCAAATCTTCAGGGTCAGCTGATGCTTGAATGAGAGCGCACGGATTATGTTTTTTCAAACACAGTAATTCACCGGGGGTGACAATATACTTTAGACTGTCCACGCGCAAGCGCAACTCCTCTGCCATGGCATGATACACCCGCAGAGTAATCATGGCCTTAGTTTGGCTATCTTCTAAAATATATTTGGCCTCTTCTATTTTAAACATATAATTAATCGGCACTACCACTCCCCCTGCTTTTAAAATCCCGTAATAACTGATTACAAACTCCGGACAGTTATCCAAAAATAAAGCCACTTTATCGCCTTTTTTAATACCCAAATCAATCAGGCCGCTAGATATATCATTGGTCAGCTCATCCAAAGTCTTATAGGTAATTTTCTTCCGGCCAAAGACAATGGCAATACGCTCAGGATGTTTCTTGGCAGAGGTATTTAATAATTCTCCTAAGTTTTTTGGTATCATGGCTCTGTAACTCCATTAAAAATATTTTTCATTCGGTTTTTTTGAATTTTATTCCTCCGCCGCATATCCGGGCGGTGTCTTATGCCACTTATATCCGTTGACCGCATCATCATATCCACGCTTAAAAAGCCTCTGCATTTCTTTTTTATCAAAAACCTCTTTTGGATGAGGCTTAAAATCGTCCGGAATATATGCTAAATTGAAATCCAAATTTTTTTTCTGCGCGAAAGCAAAGAGCCTGTAAATATCCCCATTATAAACCGCTGCCTCTAATGTGCTAAAAGAACGCCCGCCTATATCTACCAGATTATTTTTCATCAGCTGCCTATCCGGCGACAAGAAACTAGTAATTAAAATATAAATTTGCGGCCTGTATTTTGAGAGGTCAACACCAGAAACCTTAGCCGCTCCTACCATGTTTTTTGTTAATTGGTCAATATAAAATACCTCTCTCATGACCCCGCCATCGACATGCATCTCATCATAAAGCTCTCCAGTTGCAGAAACAACTTTAAAATATATCGGAGGAAACATCATTGGCATGGCGGTGGAAGCCAAAAGTATTTTCCGAAACATCTTGACCGAATCGGGGCCACCCTTACAAGCAATCGCTCCCATGTTCCAAACAACAAATTCCTGCGCGTCAAGATTTACGGTCCCTATAAAGAGCCTGCGGCCGCGCCTGTGCTCTTCGGCGACCCTTGCGATTAATTTCTCATCCACAATGGCCGAGATTTTTTTGACCAGCGGAGTGGAACTCATAAAGGAGCCTCCGAATAAAATACCGAAGAAATTATTTTTTTTCATTATATCTTTGGTTGACATCGTAGTAAAAAATTTCTCAAGCTGGTCATCGTAGTCTTTTCCTAAAAACG
>JAUSJJ010000172.1 GCA_030647705.1 Dehalococcoidia bacterium | reverse complement strand
CCTCAGCTACGCCTCTGAGCCTCGATAGGACTGCCTTCACGGGCAAAGCCACGAATCACACTGGAATCGATTTTGGTGGCCCTGTTTGACTTTGATGCGAATGCCCTGCCCCCTAAAACGAGTCCAGTCTAGTTCTGACTGGTGACCAAAGAAAGGAGGTCTCTTGGACGGTCAGGAAATCCTAATGCGCCGGAGTAGATTGCCAAGATGAGGTCATTCGGCTACTGGACCCAGGAAGCGTACCCCCAGGATGTCTAATCCAGCTCGTGAGTAACTGCGAGGACTACCGCCTGCGGGCCCTCTCTGTCGCTAGGAGAAGAACAACCATTTCCCAAAACTGAAAACGGGCGCTTCAATACCCGTTTTTCAGCACCTGTGATTCACCAAGGACATTAACCTACCTGTAGGCGGTTTCACCAGGAACTTTGACCCGCCTTCGCCAACGTCGTTGCCTGCAGTGTGACCACTATGATGTCTCCTCGCTGTCTTCTATCTTGCTGCAATAGGTGCAGAACCCTATGGCCCAGTCGGGAAGGAAATCAAGCTCATTGGCAATCATCTGCTCGAAAGGAGTTGATGTGCAGCACTGGTCGCGTCCTTTGGAATACTGCATGGTATTGAGATAAGGACGGTACGCTCCTAATACAAGTCCTTCCTGACACGGCCTATTATGCGACCGCCACAGGCACGTGTCAAGGCATTCCCCTTCTGAAGCACGCAGCCGGTCGCCTGATGGCGACAAGCCTGGGGATTGCTTCGGAGCAGCGACTGATCAGGGGATTGCACTTTTGGGCGGATTGTGCAAGAGCCGTCGCCGCTAAGCGAGCGCTGCGGAGACCAGGATCTTCTGCATACGCGTGCCCGATTTCATTGAGAAGCCTGCTGGATACCCGCCAGCTTGCTGGCGGGAGGAAAGCGGGCAACGAATGCCCTGAGCGGGCGTTGATGATGTATGAACAACATTGTCGTAAAAGAACCTATGTCCGTTAGCCCCGGGTGGGGGCCGTCCAGATGCCCCGCAGCTTGCTGCGTGGGAGCGTCACTTAGCGGAACTCTCCAGCGTATTCACGTGTGCAACCGAGCGTTCGCACTGCATTCTAACGGGGTTGTAGTGAGGTGTCAACTGGAGGGAACACTGGAGGCAGTACCGTCAGGGTCATCCGGTAGCGTGCCGGGCCCTATTTCCGCAGCAAGACCACGAACGCGATGGCTGCCGCAGCCGCGAGCGCTGCGCCGTAGTAGAACACGGCAGCAGGGCTGACCACCTGCCAGAGGAACCCGGCGATGACGCTGGCCGGAAGCACGGTGATGCCCACGGCAGCGTGGTACAGGCCGTAGGCGGCGCCCCGGCGCTCCACGTGCGCGAAATCGGCGACCAGCGCCCTGCTCACGCCCTCTGAAATGCCGAAGTAGGCGCCGTAGAACAGGAACAGCGCCCAGACCTGCCATTGGGTGGTGGCCAGGGCGAAGCCTAGATACGTCGCCGCGAATATGGCCCAGCCGATGACGATGATTCCCCTCCTGCCTATCTTGTCCGAAAGCACTCCGGCGGGCACCGACATCAGCGAATAGACCACGTTGAACAAGGCCAGCATCAGGAAGATGGAGAGCAGTGGAGAGCCCAGGTCCTGAGCCCGCAGTATGAGGAAGGCCTCGCTGCTGTTGCCCAGGGTGAACAGCAGCACGATGGCCAGGAATATCTTGAATCTCCGGTCAAAGCTGACCGGAGCCTTCGCTGCAGCCTGCGCCTGGCCTGCCTGCCTGGCCTGCTTTCTCCTGGCAACGTCCTTGACCAGGAATATGAGGACGAGCACGGCGAGCACGGCCGGGACGATGCCCACCAGCACCAGCTTCTGGAACGTTTCCCGGCTGAGGTCTATGCCGCCGCGCTGGAATAGGAACACGATCGCTGCCGCCCCGGTCAATCCCACCACTGCCCCCATGGTGTCCATCGCCCGGTGCAGGCCGAAGTTGCGGCCCCTCTCGTGGTCAGCCACGGAATCGGCGATCATGGCGTCGCGCGGGGCGCTGCGGATGCCCTTGCCGGCCCGGTCGGCGAAGCGGACCGCCAGCACGTGGCCCCAGGCGCCGGCAATGAGCAGGAACGGCTTGGCCACCGTGGACAGGCTGTAGCCGAGTGTGGTCAGCCACTTGCGGCTCCCCACCCTGTCGCTGAGCCAGCCACTGGTCAGACGGAGCAGCGTAGCGGTGCTTTCGCCTACCCCCGTCACCAGCCCCACCACTGAGGTGCTGGCGCCCAGCACGTTGGTCAGAAACAGGGGCATGATAGTGAACATCATCTCACTGGAGACGTCGGTGAGAAAACTGGCAATGCCCAGCAAAAAGACGTTGCGGTTGAACCCGAATATCGAACCGGTCCGAGCTTTACCCGGTTCCCCTGTTTTCATCGCCTTTTTCATATACGTGCCTGCGGCCAATTATAGTGGAAAAAGGACCTGAAAAAAAGAGCACCCCGCTGCGCTCTCTCCCGCCCTACGAAGTCTGGAGCCGGGCGTGGGACGGTCTTTGCAATGTGGACGCGGCGCTGCTATATTACTCGGCAACACTACTCCGGAGGCAGTCCATGACGCTACCCCTTGAAGGTATCAAAGTGCTCGACCTCTCGCGCACCGCGCCGGCGGCGTTCTGCACGATGGTACTGGGCGATTTCGGCGCCGAGGTGTTGAAAATAGAGCAACCGCAACGCGGCGACACGCGTCCGCTGGGCTCGAGCGTGTCGCCGCGCGGGCCGGAAGGGGAACGGGAGGCTGCCTTCAATGCGCTTAACCGCAACAAGAGGAGCATCGCCCTCGACCTGCAGTCCGCCGCAGGCGCACGCATATTCCACCAACTGGCTCGCACCGCAGATGTGATCATCGAAGGGTTCCGGCCCGGTGTGGTCAAGCGTCTGGGCGTGGACTACGAATCGGTCGCCAGGGACAATCCGGGCATCGTGTACTGCTCCCTTTCCGGCTACGGGCAGGACGGCCCCTACCGTGAGCGTCCCGGCCATGACCTGAACTACATCTCGATAGCCGGAGTGCTGGGGGTAATCGGAGATTCCGCGGGCCAGCCGGTCATTCCCAGCAACATCGTGGGGGACTATGCCGGCGGCGGCATGCAGGCGGCCCTGGGGATACTCATGGCGCTGATGGGGCGCCGGCTCACCGGCAAAGGGCAGCATGTGGACGTCTCCATCACCGACGCAGTGCTTGCATTGCTGACCAGAGAAGCATCGGGCTATTTTCTCACCGGGGAGTCGCCCCGCCGGGGCCGGAGCAGGCTGACGGGCGCGCTGCCTCACTACAACGTCTACGAGTCAAGCGATGGGAAGTACCTGTCCGTGGCCTGCCTGGAGCCCCACTTCTACGAAGGCCTCTGCCGGACGCTCGGCTGCGAGGACTTCATACCGTACCGCGAGGCCATCAGGCAGGACATGTTCGACCGTTTGAGAAAGTCGTTCCTGGCAAAGACCCGCGACGAGTGGCTGGAGTTCTTCCAGGGCAAGGACGTCTGTATCTCGCCGGTCTACGACCTGGACGAGGTCTTCTCCGATCCGCAGGTCAAGCATCGTGGCATGGTGGTTGAGATGGAGCATCCAGGTCAGGGAAAGGTAAGGCAGGTCGGCATTGCCAGCAAGCTGGCGGAGACGCCGGGAAAGGTGAGAAGCCTGTCTCCGCTGCTGGGGCAGCACACGCGGGAGGTGCTGGGCGGACTGGGGTACAGCGATGGGCAAATCGAGGAGATGTATCAGGGCGGGACGGTGCAGTAGCCGGAAACCAGATTACATCTATTCTGAAGCCGCTTCCCGCTGCCTCCGCTGGCTCTCCAGCTCCTCCAAACGGGCGTCACTGAGGCCGAAATGGTGGCCGATCTCGTGCTGGACCACCCTTCTGACCTCCTCTACCACCTCGTGGTCGGCGTGGCACAGGTGTTCGATGGGCCGCTGAAAGATGGTGATCCTGTCGGGAATCACCAGGTTGTAGCCCTCCCCTCGCTGGCTGAGCGGGATCCCCTCGTACAGTCCTAGCAAGGACATGCCTAGCCCGTGCCCGGAACGCCCGCGTTGCCGGAGAGAAGGGTAGTTCTGCACCA
>JAUSJJ010000149.1 GCA_030647705.1 Dehalococcoidia bacterium | reverse complement strand
GCCCATGCTGGGCCGCGCCGCCAAGACGACCATGTCCGAGCGCTGCAAGCCGCCGCCCAGTATGTCGTCGACCGCCCTGAAGCCGCTGACTATGGACCCGATGTGCCCCTCTTCTTTGGGGGAGGGGCTGATGTCCTGCAGGTACTTGCCCAGTACGTCCTTGATGTGGACGAAGTCCCGAGCGCTTTGGGTGTGGCGCAGGCCGAACAGGATGTCTTCGGCCCGGTTCAGGGCCCGGTCCACATCAGCGCCGGCGTCGTAGCCCAGCGCGCTGATCTGTGCGCCCGCGGCGATGAGGCGCCGGGCCAGAGCGCTGCGGTGCACGATCTGAGCATAGTATTTGACGTCTACCGAGGTGGGGACCAGGGAGACCAGGTGGCTGAGATAGGCGGCGCCGCCCAGGGCCTCGATGCGGCCCTTCTGGGCGATCTCGTTGGCTACGGTAATCTGGTCGATGGCCTCGTTGCGATCATACAGGGCCAGGCACGACTCGTAAGCCCAGCAGTTCTTCTCGCGGTAGAAGTCCTCCGGCTTGAGGAAGGTGCTGACCTCGAAAACGGCCTCGGGGTCGATCAGGAGGGCGCCGATTACTGCCTCTTCAGCGTCTACATTATGCGGAGGCAGTTTCTCGCTGTTCACTACCGGGTTGATCACTGGGGCCCTCCTCCACGATGACCACTTTTACCTTGGGCTCCAGGTCTTTGGAGAGCCTGACGCCGACCTCGAATTCTCCAAGCTGACGCAAGGGCTCTTCAAGCACGATCTTCCTCTTGTCCACCTGGACGCCAGTGACCTTCTGTATCTCGGCGGCGATATCGGCGCCGGTAATGGATCCGTAAAGCCGGTTCTGTTCCCCGGCCTTAGCCTTGAAGGTCAGGCTGGCGCCAGACAGGGTTTCCGCCAGCTTGGCCAGGTCAGCCTCGACCTGGGCCCGCTTCTTGGCGGCAACCTTCTTCACCGACTCGACGCGCTGCATCTCGGAAGGCGTGGCCAGCACGGCCAGCTTCTTGGGCAGAAGGTAGTTCCGGGCGAAGCCATCGGTGACGTTCTTCACTTCGCCGGCCCTGGCAACGTTAGGTATGTCTTCCTGGAATACTACTCTCATAGATAACCCCCCCAATTCTAAAGGCAAGTCCGGTCTCCGGTTGGAAGTCAGGGAAGGAAGGCCCTGAAGGACTGCCGCCCTAGATTATACCCCAGCCGGCCCAAAAGTGAAAGCCTTTCCCCCCGATCCCGCCCTCCGCCCGCTAACAGCTATTAGCTGACAGCTATCAGCTTCTCGGGGACGCCCCTTGTGGCCCCGGCAAAGAGGCTGCATCTCGTCGTTGCGAGGCCCGCCGCAGGCGGACGAAGCAATCCGTGCCCATCTGCTCTGCCCCGACGTGGCAGTCCTGCTAGCCGGCATGGGATTATTGACTAGAGATGCGTCTTCAGCAGATCAGGGCGTTGATAAGGTGTCGGTTAAGATTGGGCCCAGCCTGGCAATACTGCTGGCCATGGAGAAGGCCAACTTCCCGGTGCCACCTGACGGGCGCGTAGGCCAAGCCATTGCAGCTATGCGAAAAGCAGGCAAGATAAGCGCAGTTCTGCTGTCCGACCACGAGTTGTCGGCCAGTGAGATGGATGCTGTAGAAGCCATAGGAGTGGCATTTCCAGCCCGAGGAACCGTCACCGGAGCAACGGTGGTGATCGAGCCATAGCAAGGCTGAGGCGCTCAGAAAACATGAGG
>JAUSJJ010000147.1 GCA_030647705.1 Dehalococcoidia bacterium | reverse complement strand
CTGCTGCCGGGGCTACTCCAGGAAGTCCTTGAGCCGCTTGCTCCGGCTGGGGTGGCGCAGTTTGCGCAGCGCCTTGGCCTCTATCTGGCGGATGCGCTCCCGGGTTACGCCGAACTCCCGCCCCACCTCCTCCAGAGTGCGCGTCCGACCGTCCTCCAGGCCGAACCGAAGCTGGAGCACTCGGCGCTCACGTGGGGTCAATGAGCCCAACACCTCTTCCACCTGCTCCTTCAGCAGGAGATGGGAAGCGGCTTCAGCCGGCGCCACGGTGCTGCGGTCCTCGATGAAGTCACCGAGGTGGCTGTCTTCTTCCTCGCCGATGGGGGTCTCCAGGGAAACCGGCTCCTGCGATACCTTGATGATATCACGCACCTTGCCTGGCGCTATCTCCATGCCCACGCCGATCTCTTCGCTGGTGGGTTCACGCCCGTACTCCTGCACCAGGCGCCGGCTGACCCTGATCAGCTTGTTGATGGTCTCCACCATGTGCACCGGAATGCGGATGGTGCGGGCCTGGTCGGCGATAGCACGGGTGATGGCCTGCCTGATCCACCACGTGGCGTAGGTGCTGAATTTGAAGCCCTTGCGGTAATCGAACTTCTCCACGGCCCGGATTAGGCCCATGTTGCCTTCCTGAATCAGGTCGAGCAGGGACATGCCCCGTCCCACGTACTTCTTGGCGATGCTCACCACCAGGCGGAGGTTGGCCTCGTTGAGGTGCTTCTCCGCCACGTTGCCCCTCTCCCTGACCCTGTTCAGGTAGTCCTGGAAGGAGTCCCGGTACGGCTCCAGTGAGGCGCGGAATGCCTTGCTCTGGAGCATCTCGCCTATCTCGGACAGAGACGTCTTGTCTTTCAGGAACTCGTTGAGTTCAGGCGGTATCAGCCGGCTGTTCACGGAAAGGGCGACCAGGGCTCGCTCCGTCTCGGAGGGCGTGATCTTCAGCTTGTCGCTGATTTCCTTCACGAACTCGGGGTTCAGCTCTGCATCGATAGCGGCCCTGAGCTCGGGGCGGGACAGCCTGTCCAGAAGGCGTTTCCTGGGTGGCATCGAGAGCTGCGTCTCCAACGAGTCCAGCAGCGCTGAACCGTCCGACAGCCTCTGGAGTATGGCCAGCATGATATCCAGAGCAGAGGAGGGCTGGTTCGCCTTGATCAGCCGATCCTCGATGCCCCTCGCATACTTATGCTTCTCCCTTTCCTTCGCGAGCTCTTTCTCTTCATCGGCGCTGAGCAAGTAGATGCGCCCGATCTCGCGGAGGTACATCCGGACCGGGTCATCTATGATCTCCTCTTCCATCAGCTCCGGGCCGGCCTCCAGCTCGAGCTCCGGCTCCTCCTCGATCTCGGCTTCCTCCTCGATCTCCTGCCAGACTTCCTCCGGCTCCTTCTCCTCTTCGAGAGGCGGCACGGCGCCGCCTTCCCGGAGTTCGGGCTCCGGCTCAAGACGCTCAGGAACGGCCGGCTCCTCGGGCAGGAAAGCCTTCTTTTCTAGGGGGCTTCCCTCAGGCGCTTTTGGCGCCTGAGGCTGCCCTTCGTACTTGGGACGTTTCGTTTTGCCCATCCCTCATCCCTCCTAGGTCCGGCCCTTCTTCCGGGCGCCTGCCTGGAATAGGTGGTGCAATTCTTTGTTCAACTCAACTCCGGCCCGCTGCAAGGCGGCCAGCCGGGCGAGGTCAGGCTCCACCTCTGCCTCGCCGCCTTTGCTGCGCCACAGCGTGTAGCAAAGCTGGGCCAGTTCTCCGGGATTGCCGGTCTGCTCCGCTTCCGAAAGAAGCTCTTCCTCCTGGGCCTTCAGCCTCTGCAGCCGGCGCTGACGCAGCCGGCGGACGCAGTCGGCCAACGTCTTCCTGTCCTTGCTTTCCTCAGCCTGTTCGTGACTGAGTATGATGGCCAGCATCCGGTCCAGGTGTGGGTGCAGGGTGGGGTCCGCGTTCGCCCTGAGCCACTCCGGCGAGTTTGCCTCCCGCCAGAGACGGAACATCTCCCGGTTGTCAGTCCGTTCGAAAAGCTCGGCGGTGATCTTATCCTCGGCGTCTTTTCTCAAAGCCGGGCGCTGTAGCAACAGGGCCAGGCAGTACTCCTCCAGCCGGTCGCCGCCATCTGCTTGCGGGACGGCCGGCTGAATGCCCCGGCGCTTTTCTCCCATCGTCGGCTTCAACCTGGCGGCAGTCTCGGCCAGGGCCCGTTCGCTGATGCCGACGAGCCGGGCCAGCTTACCGCGGTAAAGGACGCGTCGTATTTCATCGCGCTCCTCGGATACATATGGCAGCAACTTCTGTGCGGCAGCCGCCTTGCCCTCGTCGCTGCTCAGGTCGAACTTGGACAGTGTGTTTCGGAAGATGTAGTCGACCAGCGGCGCTGCCCCGGCCACCAGCTTGCCCCACGCCTCTGGGTTCTCCTTGATGATCTCGTCAGGGTCCTTGCCCTGCGGCAACTCGATGATCCTCAGGTCGGGGAGCGAGTCGCTCTGTCCTTGATATGGGTTCTCCGGTTTCTTGCGATCGAGAGTGTTCCTCTGCACCTCCAGGCCCCTCAGCGTCGCTTCGGCGCCGGCTGCGTCGGCGTCCAGGGCCAGCGCCAGGTTGGAGGTGAACCCCTTGAGGATGGTGATCTGACGTGGCGTCAGGGCGGTGCCCATCGAGGCCACCACGTTGGCTATGCCGTACTGGTGCGCCATGAGCGCATCCATGTAGCCTTCCACTATGATTGCCTGGTCCCGCTCGCGGATGGCGGCGCGGGCCTTGTCTATGCCGTAGAGTATGCCGCTCTTATCGAAGAGCAGCGTCTGCGGTGAGTTGAGATACTTGGGTTCGGAGCCGTCCAGCGACCTGCCTCCGAAGCCGACTACCCTGCCTTTGATGTCCCTGATGGGGAACATCAGCCGGTTGCGAAATCGATCATAGTTGCCGCTGCCGTCTTCGCGGGGCTTGAGCAGGCCGCCGGAAACCAGCTCCGGCTCCTGATATCCCGCCGAAACCATGTGCTGGCGCAGGCCGTCCCAGCTATCCAGGCTGTAACCCAGCTCGAAGTCGGCGATAGCCTTCTCGGAGACGCCGCGTTTCTCCAGGTACTTCCGGGCTTGCTCAGCCGCCTTGGAGTTCAGCAACAGGTGGTGATAGTACGCGGCGGCGGCCTGATTCATCTCCGACAGCCTCAGCGCTTCGCGGTCGCGCTGCTCGGCCCCTTCACGAGGGGCCAGGGCCACCCCTGTTCGTTCGGCGAGCATCTTCAGGGTCTCGCCGAAGCCGATGCCCTCCTTTTTCATGACGAAGAGGAAGGCATCGCCGCCGGCCCCGCAGCCGAAACAGTGCCAGGTCTGTCGCTCCGGGAAGACGAAGAACGAGGGGGTCTTTTCCGAGTGGAAGGGGCACGACGCCCTGAAGTTTCGCCCGGCCTTCTGCAAAGGCAGATAGCCGGATACCACCTCGACTATGTCCAGCTTCTGTTTGATATCGTCAACGTTGCTCATGTGATAGGTCTCACGCCCTCCGCCGGCTGCGCCACGATTCGAGTGTGCCTTCGGAATGAAAGGTCTCCCCTTCAACAGGGGAGACCTTGAGGCATACTAACCCATTGTCATTATACTAAACCGCCGCGCCGTTTCCAATAGTCTGTGCGGCGGCTGTAGCATAAGACAAACGCTGCCGATCAGAGGCTTCGGGCAAAGAGGTGTTCTCCTGGACGTGACAGGCTATCAAGTGCCGTTTGCTCTGGAGTGGCGGCAGAGTCGCCGTGTGGGGGCGGCGGGGTTGTTCTACGCCTCGCCCCGCAGGAAGGGGTTCCTTTTCCGCTCCTCGCCGATGGTGGTCTCTGGCCCGTGACCGGGATAGACCTCGGTTTCATCGGGCAGAGTCATCAGCTTGCCGTTGATGCTGTCCATCAGCCGTTTGTGGCTGGAGCCGGGGAAATCGGTGCGGCCTATGCCGTAGTTGAACAAGCTGTCTCCCGTGAAGGCTACGCCCTCCCCTGCCAGCGAGATGCCGCCGGGGGAATGGCCGGGGGTCTCCAGCACCTTGAACTTCAGTTCACCGATCTCTATGACGTCGCCGTCTTTCAGGAAGCGGTCGGGCTTGGGCATGGGGCTGGCCTTACCGCCCCCGAGGAAGCCCAGCATTTCTCCCAGCTTCACGTTGGCTTCGCCGAGCTCCGCGTGATGGATAGCCACCTGTGCGCCGGTAGCTTTCTTCAACTCTATGACGGCCCCGATGTGATCGATGTGGGCATGGGTGATGACTATCAGTTCGATCTTGAGCCCCAGTTCCTTGATGTG
>JAUSJJ010000143.1 GCA_030647705.1 Dehalococcoidia bacterium | reverse complement strand
CTAACCTTCCCTCCTCCCTCCCTTTTCTGCTATACTTCTCACTGGAGTTTTCGGAACTTCGCTATGAAAACAGAAGGTTATTCGCTCATCAGGCCCTCACGTCGAGGGCCTTCTTATCGTAGACATGGAAAGGCAGAAGGCAGACATAGGATATGGCGACTGAAAACAAGGTAATCGGCCTGCGTTCGCTGCCCAGGCGGCAGGTGGTCATCACGATGGCGGGCGTTATGCTCGCCATGTTTCTGAGCTCCCTCGACCAGACCATCGTCAGCACGGCCATGCCCACCATCATCACCGATCTCGGCGGCTTCACCCAGTATACCTGGGTGACCACTGCCTATCTCATCACATCGACCATCGCACTGCCCATCACCGGCAAGCTGACGGACATGTACGGGCGCAAGTATTTCTACGTGGTCGGGATCGTCATCTTCACGCTTGGCTCGCTGCTCTGCGGCCTGAGCCAGAGCATGACCCAGATCATCATCTTCCGGGGCTTCCAGGGCATCGGTGCGGGGATCATGATGGCCAACGCCTTCACCGTGATCGGCGACCTGTTCCCGCCGGCGGAACGAGGCAAGTTCCAGGGGATTATCAGCGCAGTGTTCGGCGTATCGTCCGTCATCGGGCCGCCGCTGGGAGGGCTGATTACGGACGGCCTCTCCTGGCACTGGATTTTCTTCGTCAACGTGCCCCTGGGGATCATCGTTGTCCTCTTGTTCCTGTTCTACTTCCCCCATTTCCGCCCGGACGTCCAGAAGCACCGGGTGGACTATCCGGGCATGACGGCGCTGGTCCTGGCGGTGGTGCCGCTGATGCTGGCGTTGACCTGGGGCGGAGTGGAGTATCCCTGGGGCTCAATTCAGATCATCGGATTGTTCGCCTTCTCAGCGGTCATGGCGCTCGCCTTCCTGATCATCGAAAGCGTGGCCAAAGAGCCGATCATCCCCCTATCGCTGTTCAGGAACCAGATTGTGTCCGTATCTGAGCTCGTGGTCTTTCTCACCGGCTTCGTCATGTTCGGCACCATTATCTTCATCCCGCTCTTCTTCCAGGGCGTGCTGGGCCTTTCGGCCACCACCAGCGGCAGCTTTCTGACCCCCATGATGCTGGGCCTGGTATTCGGCAGCTTCGTCTCGGGGCAAATGCTTTCGCGTACGGGCGGGCGCTACAGGATGCTGGGGGCCGGAGGGCTGGTGATTACAGCAATCGGGGTGTTCCTGCTTTCCAGGATGACTGTGGATAGCAGCTACGCCGCAGCCGTCATGTATATCGTCGTCGGAGGCTTCGGCCTGGGCATCACGCTGCCGCTCTATATCATAACCGTGCAGAATGCGGTCCCCTACAGCATGCTGGGCGTAGCCACCTCTTCGACTGCCTTCTTCCGAACGCTCGGCGGCTCCGTCGGGCTGGCTGTTTTTGGCTCCATCATGAACAACCGTTTCGCCGTCGAATTCATGAGAGGGTTGCCTCCGGCGATAACGAATAATGTTCCCGCAGCACAGCTCGACACTCTATCCCACAACCCGCAGGCCCTGTTGAGCGCCGACGCCCAGTCCCAGTTGAAAGGGCTGCTGGGGAATCCGGGACCGCAGGGGGCAGCCCTGTTCGATCAGGTGTTGCAGGCGCTGCGCCACGGCCTCCAGTCGGCGCTATCCCAGGTATTCCTGATCGCGTTGGTCGTGCTCCTCGTCTCCCTGGTGATACACCTCCTCATCAAGGAGATTCCGCTTCGCAAGCAGCACGCGGGGGGCGACCCGGCGGTGGAAAACCGTGGGAAGGGCAAGGGCTGAAGCTCTGAGCAATCACCGACCTTCGGTCAGCTTCGTTTTTTGACATCCTGCGCCTTTTTGTCCTACACTGGATAATATAGACCTTTAGCTACTGCAGTCACTGCTTCGCGAGAAACCGCCGCGTCATGTTCGCGCTGAACACCAACCACCATCGGATGGCGCAGTCTATCTTTCAACTGTTCCCACAGAGCGTTGGTTCTGTAGAGACGGACAATCCGCCGCACTTCTCGCAACGGTGACTGTGAGATAGACAGGAGACCATGTCTGGGGAGGTGGACGTTGAAAAACGCAACGAAACGCTTGCTTCCGGCAATAGCCTTTATCAATTCGGCCTGCCGCGGGCCAAAGACAGCGACAACTACTACGGCGCTCGTGTTGAGTTCCTCACCGACCAGCGGGTAGTGGTGGTCTTCGAGAAGCGGATAGCGGGAACCAGGACGCAGGTAGGCAGCTACACGACGGTCAGCCGTGAGAAGCATGCTGCCAACGTGTGGTTCTGGGTCAGGGCCCAGGCCCAGGGAAAGAGCCCGACGACACTGCGAATCAAGGTATGGCGCGATGGCACCCCTGAGCCCGCGGCCTGGGACTATCAACGGACCGACTCCTCGACCAGCCTGCAGGGGGCCGGGGGGAATCGGCGTGCGGTCGGTGACGCACAGCCTGACCAAGAACATGCCGGTGCGCTACTCTTATGACGACATTGTCGCAGGCTCCGTAGCCGTCGACGCCCCCGCGCCGACTGCCACTCCTGCTCCTACGGCTACACCAATGCCTGCACCAACCTCTACGCCTGTTCCGGCGCCGACGGCCACGCCTGTACCTTTGCCGACGTCTACTCCGGCGCCAACGGCCACGCCTCTACCCACGCCGGCGCCTACGGCTGTGCCCACTGCCACACCCGCTCCAGTCTCTATGTCCGTGTTGCACGTTGACGCCGTCACCGGCGGCGACTCGAACACCGGGGCAGCGGGTAGCCCTTACAGGACGCCGCAGAAGGCCCTCAACGTGGTCAAGCCGGGCATGACCATCAGGCTGGCCTCCGGCATCTACCAGGAGGCCAATCAGACGGTCACAGCAGGCACGGCAAGGCGAATACCTTGAATGCTATCCGTGTGGTTAACTCGTACTACATCATCCGGAATCTGGAGATAAGAAACACCAACGAAGGGGTGAGGCTAGAGCGGGTCACCGGGGTGGTGTTTGAGAACAACGACGTGCATCATATCAACAACGAAGGCATCCGTCTGCACTTCTTCGCTGTTAGTAACATCGTGCGGAATAGCAGGGTGTACGATACCGGCCTCACCAGCAATGGCGAAGGGATATACATCGGCACAGCGCCGGAACAGCGTTACAAGAACGGCGGGCTGCCGGATACCAGCACACACAATATCATCAGCGGCAACGAAATCTATGGCACCCGGGGCGAGGCCATCGATATCAAGGAGGACTCCTCGTACACCACCATTGAGAACAACGTAGTCCACAATGTCAACGCGCCGAACTCGGGCGGAATGTGCATCCGCTCGGACCAGAACTACCTCTACGGGAATATCTCTCGCGACAACGACGGCGCTGGTTTCCGCTTTGGAGGGGACATAGTCTATAGCCCGATCTACGGCAATAACTATCACTACGGCCTGAACAACGTGCTGCGGAACAATGTGGCGAACAATAACGCAGGCTACGGCTACAAGTTCATGGCCGGCCCGCAGGATGCAAACCTGAGCAACACAGGCTTCGGCAATGGCGGGCAACTGTACTATTATGGCAGCGGGGTCAGTCCGTTCGTGTCCGCCGGGCTATAGCTGCTCTGGTGCAAACGGGGTTCGACTTGAACCCCGTTTGCCGCGTCCGGGGCCTGCCTTACCGGCACAGAGGTCGCACTGCCCCCGAAGCAGGATGTCGTGTCTCTCAAGGGTGTAGCCCTGAGGCAACAGCAGGTCAATGCCGTCCGGGCAACCATCCACCTCGTACAATCTGTCGCACGTGCGGCACAGGAAATGATGATGATGGCCCCGGCGCGTTACTTCCCAGCGCGGCGGCTGGCCCGGCAAATCGACGGTCATTACCTGACCCCCGAATTGAAGAGCCTTCAGATTTCGATAGACAGTAGCGATCCCCAGGCCCGCGACTTCGCCTTTGGCCGATTCGAGCAGTTCGCTGACCGACAGAGGCCTACCGGCCTCGATCAGGGCTTGTCGGATGGCATCACGTTGTTGCGTGTCTCTTCTCATAACGCACCCGTCTTCTTCTGCAGTCAGAGTCAGCGGCATTATTCTAGCACGGCGCGTGAACCTTTGCCACGTCGCTTCGTAACTGTGCTATGATGTAACTACGCATCGAGTTGCTCTTGACTTGATGGTGATAATTAATTATCATTAAGCTCGAATCGGCGGATTTCGAGGAGGGCGACAAATCAGAGGCAAAGGGGTTCGACTGTTTCTGGCGTTCATGGCGCTGGCGCTATTTGGCGGACTGGCCTGCCAGCCGGCGCCCACGACTTCCAAGAAGTCCATCGTCGTTACTTATTCTGTGCTGGGATCGGTGGTGAAGGACCTGGTAGGCGACAGGGCGAATGTGAGAGTGCCCATGCCCAACGGGCTGGACCCGCACGAATGGGAACCTTCGGCCAGAGACATCGAGGCCTTCAACAAGGCAGACCTGGTTATCGAAAACGGTCTCGGACTCGAAGGCGGCTTGGAGAAGACGCTTGAACAGGCCAAGGGCAAGGGAGTCAAGTTCTTCACCGCCTCGGACTACATTACCGTCCGCCATGTCGGTCCTGGTGAGGGGCTCCCCACCGGCGATCCGGACCAGGAAGCAGGCGCTGCCGACCCGCATTTGTGGACAGACCCTCTGGCCATGAAGAGTGTGGTCGAGGCGCTTGTCCCCGCGCTGAAGAAAGACCTGGGGATCGATGTCACTGAGCAGGCGGCGAATCTGGCGGGCCGCCTCGGTAATCTGAACGCTGAGGTCGCAAGCAGTGTGGCTGCCGTGCCTCAAGAAAACCGTAAGCTGGTCACCGGCCATGAATCGATGGGCTACTTCGCCCAGCGGTATGGCTTCCGGCTGGTGGGCGTAGTCATCCCAAGCCTTTCATCGCAAGCGCAGGCCTCGGCGGCCGATCTGGCTGCGCTCAAGAAAGTGGTATTGGACACTGGAGCGAAGGCAATATTCACAGAACTTGGCACACCGGCGGCCGTGGCAAAGGCCATCGGCGACGAAACCGAAGTCAGAGTGGTCGAGTTAGCCACTCACGCTCTGCCCGGCGATAGGAGCTACTTCACTTTCATGAGGGATTTGTCCAACGTCATTGTGGGCGCGTTGAAATAGCCGAGCTATAGCCGAGGTCGTCAATATGGACTTGCTGGTAACGCCTTTCTCATCCAACGCCTTCATGCTCCAGGCGTTGATCGCCGGAATCCTGGTATCCATCGCCTGCGCCATTGCCGGCACCTTCGTCATCCTGCGCGGCCTGGCCTTCATCGGCGATGCGCTGGCTCACGGAGTATTGCCCGGCATTGCGCTGGCAGTGCTGTTTGGCTTTCCCGGCATCGTCGGCGCCGCGGTTGGTGCAGGCTTCATGATCGGCGGCATCACGTTGATCACACAGCGGTCGAGATTGTCCTCCGATACCGCCATCGGCCTCCTGTTCATCGGAATGTTGTCCCTGGGTGTGGCCATCGTCTCGCGTTCGAACTCCTTCAGCGGAGACCTCACCCGGATTCTGTTCGGCGAGATACTGGGCATCAGCGTCCAGTCCATCCTGATCCAGTTCGCGGCGACGGTCGTCATTGGAGCGATTGCGTTTGTCTGCGCCCGCCCGTTTCTGTTGCTCAGCTTCGACCCGGAGCAGGCGGAGGTGGCCGGTTTCTCCGTCCGCCTCTACCACAGCGTCATGCTTTTCATGATCGCGATTACCGTCATCGTCTCTTTCCAGACTGTCGGCACTCTGCTCGTTTTCGGCTTGCTGATAGCGCCTGCGGGCGCCGGGGCACTGATGGCCCGGCGTGTGGGCGCCATGATGGCGTGGGCCGTCTTCTTTGGAGCACTGTCAATGTACCTGGGCTTGCTCATCAGTTACTACTTCGATCTTGCCGCGGGCGCCGCCATAATACTGGTCGCTGTGACGCTCTTTTTCATTGTGTTTGTTATGCAGAACGCACGCTATCGCCGGGCCGCTTCGCAGAAGGAAGTGACGCATGGGTAGTCAGGGAGAGGTCGTTGCCACGCCAAAAAGCGCCGGCTCATTTCCGGCGAGCGCCACCGGAGATCCATTCGTTCAGGCCAG
>JAUSJJ010000137.1 GCA_030647705.1 Dehalococcoidia bacterium | reverse complement strand
ATCGACAGCCGGGTTCGGCAAACGCGCGCAGCCTTGCTCGGCGCCCTGGGTGCGGCAACCCTTCGCCCACCCGCTCCGGAGCACCGTGACTAGCACCTGGGAGTCCCTGGCGCCTCAGTGAACGCAGAAGCGCCGCCCCAGCAAGGCAGGGGCGGCGCTGATTCGTCTTCGCCGCTCAGTCAGTAAGGGGAAACGCGCCCCCTTACGGCCACAAGTCCTTTACAACATGTCCCAAGCCGAACTTCTTCAGCGTGGCGGGGAGAGGTTTGCCCGTCTCCCTGTCCCAACCCATCAGCTCATAGTAGCGGCGCAGCGCCTGGTCGAAAACCGGCAGGAACGATTTGCCCTTTGCCGGCCCCTCTGTAGGGGCCGAGGCATACTTCACTGAAGGCCTCTCCATTTCCGGAGTATGTCCATGCCTGACGTTGAACGCACGGAACAGGTTGATCGTCCTGCGACCAAGCTCCCGTCCTTCCTCAGGGGTGAAGTCCCATCCGGTGACCGCGTTCAGTATCTCTACGCGGCGGGCCTCAGGGACGCCCACCATGGTCAGCTTGCAGATAGGCATGCTGTCTTCCAGAGGCATCAGGCCTCCGCCTGCAGCCAATATGGCTGCGGCGCCTTCGGGGGTGAACGAATCGGTGTCAGCGGGAAGGCCGATGGCAGCGGGCACCACAAAGCTCAAGCTGGCCTCGTCGGTACTCGTGTTGCTCTGCGATACATCGAGCATCATGTGCCACATCACGCGGTGGTCATGGCCGCGAGGGATATTGCCCTTCATGGTGTAAACCGCAAGTTCGTTGGCTTTGCCGCCTATCTTAGTAGCAGCCCGCATCAGGCCTTCGGCCAGCAGGTCACCAAAGCCATCTCTGTTGGCGATCTTGCGCAGCATGGCCCTCATGGCCTCCACGTTGCCCCAGGTCATTTCGATTCCATCGAGGTCTTTCTTGGTCAACAGGCCCTTTTCGTAGCAGTCCATCAGCCAGGCCATGATCCAGCCGGCCTCGTTGGTATCGATGCCGTAACGATCGACCTCGTTGCTCAGCACCACCACTCCGCCCAGGTCCGTCTGCATTACGTTGGAGCCCCATGCCGCAAAGCCCTCATATTCAGGCTCCTCGCCCACGTATCCGGCGTAAGGCCCCTCTTTCACCTTGACGATCCCGCAATGATCGAAACGACAACCCCAGCATGGCTTGCGCTTAATCTCCAGGCGCTCCCTGTAGTGGCTGGCCGCGAACTTGTAGCTGTCCGGAAAGGACTGCAAGGTGTAGTTCTTGACGGGCAATGCGCCCCTCGACTCCAGAATCTGCAGAGAGGCGCCGGTGCCCCACTTGGGAATCTGGAGCGGCGCCTTGTTCGCCTCGTCCAGCGACATCCTGGCCAACTCGGTCAACGTATCCTTGTGTCTGATGGAGATTCGGGCCTTGCCCTTTTCGGCCACGATGGCCTTCAGCTTCTTCGCTCCCATCACTGCGCCGGGCCCGCCATGGGCTACGACGTGGCCGCGGTCGCCGCCGATGGTGGCGAACCTCACCAGGTGCTCCCCCGCCGGCCCGATGCTCATCACACTTAGCTGCGATTCCTTCTTCCCGAGTTCCTCGTTGATCAGGTCCTGGGTCTCCCAGGTGTCCTTGCCCACCAGGCGCCTTGCATCCCTCAACTCAGCCACGCCATCGTGGAGGTAGAGGTAGACCGGCTTCTTGGACGCACCTTGCACGATGATCCCATCGAATCCCGAGAACTTCATGAACGCTCCCATCATGCCGTTGGCCTGGCTGGACAGAGCGCCATTGATCATCGGGCCTTTGGTAACTACGGAGAACGTACCGGTGCCCGCTGTGGTACCTCCCACAGGCCCCGAGGCCACGATCAGCCTGTTCTCCGGGTCCGACCATTCGACTCCAGGTGGGACTTCTTCATACAGTATCTTGGCGCCGATGCCGGCGCCGCCAACCCACTTTCGAAGCGTCGCTTCGTCAAAGCTGACGTCGGACATCTTGCCTGTGGTCAAGTCGACGCGCAGCATCTTCCCCATGTAGCCGCCGGGCAGCGCATTCGCCATGCTCATTCTCCTCCCATGCAATTACCCGCCAGTGGGTTGAGGACTATTAGAAACGATTCTTCAACCCCCTGAGTCCCCCGTTTTTGGGGGACTTTTTAAGATGGGGGACACCCCCAGACCCCCGTCAAAGGGGCTTTGCCCCCTTGCCCCCCATTTTCGAACAACCTCAAGAAAGAACAAGTCGGGAAGCTAGATATAGAACCCACCGTTGATGTTGACCACATGTCCGGTGATGAAGCCGGCTTCCGGCGAGGCCAGATACGCGCATAGCGCCGCAATCTCGCCGGGCGTGCACAGGCGGCCAACCGGAGTCGACTTGATGTACATCTGCAGCAGGTCGCGGGCCACGGCATCCAGGAAATGGGTGTCCACCGCACCCGGCGCGATGGCGTTCACCGTGATGCCCAGGGGAGCCACCTCTTTGGCCAGCGCCTTGGTGAGGCCGATCACCCCCGCCTTCGCCGCGGAGTAATGGCACCCCTTCGGCGTGCCGGTCACGCCGGCCGCCGACGAGATACTGATAATACGTCCGCTGCGCTGGGCGATCATGCCCGGGACGACGGCATGTGTCGCATTGAACGTACCCTTGAGGTGGGTGTTCACCGACCTATCCCACATCTCCTCCGTCATCTCGGTGAAAGGCGTGTATTGCGCGTAGCCGGCCCCATTGATCAGGACGTCG
>JAUSJJ010000127.1 GCA_030647705.1 Dehalococcoidia bacterium | reverse complement strand
AAGGTCGACCACTCCATCTGGCAACTTAATCGGCTGTAGCTCAGGAAGCCATAGCGATCGCCTCTTGCATCTCCATTGGTCTTCTCAATCCCAATGCGCGGATCAATTCGCTCTTGCCTAATTCTTTGAAGATGTACACTTACTTCGCCATGCTGCAATCGCACCTGGAATTGGCCCTCCGCGTACAAAGCAAACGGAAGGTCACATGCAAGCTGCACGGACAGCGGTTTCGCGCCTTCTGATTCGGCCATCGGCTTCTTGTTTGCCAAGCTGATACTTTCACACGCGGCGAAAGAACGCTGCGTGGAATCCCAAACGTGTATTCACAATGGACGTGTCAAAACGAGGTGCCCTCCCAACACGCCCCATTATGCTCCCGCCTCTTACCCCTGTCAATCCAATCCAACCCCAAGCTGATTTGCGTCTTGACCCCCGTTGAACGTTGTCGTATCATTGGTCATTGCCAGCCCGGAATGTGACAGGCTCCCGTGGTCAGGCACGACGCTGCGGAGCTTTCGCGGATGCCGGTGAAACTGGCTGGTGCGCAACAAGACTCGTCAAGGAGGCAAACTGTGGCTAAGCTGGATGGTGGAGACCTCGCGCTCAAGGTCCTGAAAAAAGAGGGCGTGAAGTACATCTTCAGCCTCAGTGGTACCCCGATACGTGCCCTGTACGACGCCTGCATAGATGAGTGTATCCCGATCATCGACACCCGTCACGAGGAGGGCGCCGTTCACATGGCCGATGGCTGGGCGCGTGTGACCGGTCAGCCCGGGGTGGCCATGATTACGTCAGGCCCCGGCGTAGCGAATGCCGTGGGCGGCACTTCGGTTGCGTTCGCTTCTCTGAGTCCCATTGTGGTTATCGGGGGCAAGAGTCCGATGGGCGAGGATGACATGGGCCCGGTGGAGGAGTTGGACCAGCTCCCCATGATGCAGCCCATCACGAAGTGGGCCAGAACCGTGCACGAGACCAGAAGGATCCCCGATTTCGTGAGCATGGCGTTCCGTCATGCGCGCACCGGCAGGCCCGCTCCTGTGTTTCTGGATATCCCGCGAGACGTTCTGGAGGGCGAGGTCGACGAAAAAGACATCGTGCTCCCTGAGAAGTACCTGACCACATCCCGTCCACAGGGCGACCCCGATATGATAAAGAAGGCCATCGATCTGCTGGCCGGCGCGAAGAGGCCCCTGGTGTTGGGCGGCGGCGGAGTGTGGTGGTCACAGGCGAGCAAAGAGCTGCGTGAGTTCATCGAGGCCATCAACGCTCCGCTGGTGCTCGACGGCGTCGGGCGTGGCAGCGTGCCGGAAGAACATCGGTTGTGTTTCGGCCCCACCAGGGTCGGCGCCAAAGAGGCCGATGTGGTGGTAGTCGTGGGCATGAGGCTGGACTGGACGATGGGCTACGGGCGTCCCCCTCTGTTCGGCGAACATGCCAAGTTCATACAGATAGACATCGAGGGCAGCGAGATCGGTCGTAACCGCGCCATCGAGGTCGGCATAATCGGCGACTGCAAGGCCGTACTCCGGCAGTTGACCCAGGCCGCCGAGGGCAGATTCAAGGCAGACACGACCACCCCCTGGGTTGAGCAGTGCCAGGCGTATGTCAAAAAGCGCGCTGAGCGTCTGGAGGCGCAGATGAACTCGGACAGTACGCCGATCCACCCGGCGCGTCTGTGCAAGGAGATCAGGGACTTCCTGGACAGGGACGCTGTTATCATCATGGACGGCGCTGATATCGGAATCTATGGCGGCAGCGTGTTCAGAGTCTACGAGCCGGGCCACTGGATGGAGAACCCGCCATCGGGGTCGCTCGGAATCGGCATTCCATTTGGCATCGCCGCCAAGCTGGCCAAGCCGGACAAGCAGGTGCTGGTGCTCAACGGAGACGGCGCCTTCGGCTTCAACGGCATGGAATTCGATACGGCAGTCCGCCACAAGATACCCTTCGTGACCGTGATCGGCAACGATGCTGCCTGGGGTTTCGTAAAGCACGTACAGGAAGCGATCTACGGCAAGGAGCGCATAATTGGCACCACGCTGGCGCCGACCAGGTACGACAAGGTCGTGGAGGCGCTTGGCGGCTATGGTGAATATGTGGAAAGGCCGCAGGATATCAAGCCAGCTTTGCAGAGGGCCTTCGCCTCCGGGTTGCCCGCCTGCGTGAACGTGAAGATCGATCCCGACGCAGGCCTGGAGCAGGCAAAAGGCATGCGGCAGCGCATGACCAACAAGTGAGGAGGGGACAGTGAAGCTGGCAGTCAGCGGCAAAGGCGGCGTGGGCAAGACAACATTGTCCAGCACCCTGGCCCGGCTCTACGCGGCGGAAGGCAGGACCGTCCTGGCCATCGAGGCCAACCCGGATGCCAATCTCGGCGCAGCCATCGGATTTAGCGCCGAAGATCTGCGCAAGGTCAGGCCCATCGCCGAGATGTCTGAACTGATAGAGGAACGCACGGGCATGAAGCCGGGCACTACGGGCGGCGTGTTCCGCATCAACCCCAAGGTGGATGATATCCCCGATCGTTTCTCCATCTCCAAGAACGGCGTCAAGCTGCTGGTGATGGGAACGGTGAAGCAGGGTGGCGGCGGCTGCCTCTGCGCCGAGGGAGCGTTGATCAGAAGCCTGGTCAGCCATCTGCTGGTGAGTCGCACTGAAGTGGTGATCATGGACATGGACGCCGGCGTGGAGCACCTGGGCAGGGCTACCGCCGATTCCGTGGATGCTTTCATCGTAGTCGTGGAGCCGGGCAGGAGAAGCATTCAGACCGCCGAGACCATCCTGGCGCTGACCCGCGATATCGGTATCAAACGCTGCTATGCCGTGGGCAACAAGATACATAACGAGTCCGACAAGAAGTTTATCGTGGACAACCTGCCTGATTTCGAGGTGCTGGGCTTCATCAGCTACAGCCCTCAGATCATCGAAGCCGACCTCAAGGGCCGAAGCCCTTATGATACCGCTCCGCAGGCAGTGCAGGAGATCGAGGAGATCAAGAAGCGCCTGGACGAAGCGTACGAGGCGAGGCAGCAGCCCAAGAGCTAGTGTGGTGCATCCAGACAGCGTCCACTTCCTCTGAACGAGACGGAGAGCCCAGCGGGGTTTCACCCATCTGGCAGGTTTGGGAGGATTATCCCAACAACAAGAAGTGATGAGGAGGATGAAATGAAAAGGAAACTGACCACCGCCGCTGGCG
>JAUSJJ010000119.1 GCA_030647705.1 Dehalococcoidia bacterium | reverse complement strand
AGCCAGGCGCTATTTCGACCTCGCCTGGTCCTACGCCATCAAACCCTCCAGGCCCACGCTGTTCATTACTGCAGGCCTCATCGGGACCGGCAAGAGCACGCTTGCCGAGGGGCTGGCGCGTGAGATGGGGCTTGCCGTCCTGTCTTCAGACGTGGTCAGGAAGAAGCTAGCCCGCCTGGGGCCCACGGAACGCCGCTACGAGCATTTCGAAGCGGGGATATACTCTCAGGAGTTCACGCGCAAGACATATGATGAGCTGTTTCGACAGGCGAAAGAGCTGCTGAGCAAAGGAGAATCGGTGGTGCTCGATGCCTCATTCCGCAAGGCTGAGCAGCGGCAGGAAGCGCGGGCGCTGGCAATCGAACAGGGGGCCGATTTTCGCGTCCTGGAGTGCGTGTCAGACGAGGCTGGCGTAAAGCAGCGCCTGGCCGACCGGCAGAGGAGGGGGAACTCGGTCTCCGATGGGCGGCTGGAAATCCTCGCCGACATTAAGGGCGATTTCGAGGCGTTGACCGACGTTCCGGGCCCGGAACACATCGTGGTTGACACCTCCGGAGAAATTGAAAACACTATCAGTCAGGCTATCAAGAAGATCGTGGCAGGAGTTGAGTAAAAATGGCGCTTGATATCAAGGACAAGTCCCTCTCTGCAGAGGGAGTGCTACGCACCGAGTGGGCGGGACGCGAGATGCCCGTGCTGCGGCTCATCCGCGAGCGGTTCGCCAAGGAGAAGCCCCTGCGCGGGATCAGGATCTCCGCCTGCCTCCACGTGACCACCGAGACAGGCAACCTGGCCCTGACGCTCAAAGCGGGCGGCGCCGATGTGAGGATTTGCGCATCGAACCCCTTGAGCACCCAGGACGATGTGGCGGCGGCGCTGGTCGTCGAGTACGGTATACCCACCTTCGCTATCAAGGGAGAGGACTCCGACACCTACTACCAGCACATCATGGCTTCGCTGCAGCACAAGCCTCAGATCACCATGGATGATGGGGCCGATCTGGTAGCCGTTCTCCACAAGGAGAAGACCGACCTGCTCCCCAACGTCATCGCCGGCACTGAGGAGACGACCACCGGCGTCATCCGCCTCAAGAGCATGGCGAAGCAGAAGACGTTGAGGTATCCCATCGTCGCCATCAACGAGGCGGACACCAAGCACCTGTTCGACAACCGCTACGGCACGGGCCAGATCACGATCGATGGCATCACGCGGGCCACCAACGTCCTGTGGGCAGGCAAACAGGTTGTGGTCAGCGGCTACGGCTGGTGCGGCCGCGGAGTGGCCCTGCGCGCCCGTGGCATGGGCGCCCAGGTCATAGTGGCCGAGGTCGACCCGATACGCGCCCTGGAGGCCGTCATGGACGGCTACAAGGTGATGCCGATCAAGGAGGCTGCCAGGGTCGGAGATGTCTTCATCACGGTGACCGGCGGTCTGCACGCCCTGGACAAGGAGCACATGGAGGTACTGAAGGACGGCGCCATCCTGGCAAACAGCGGCCACTTCAACGTGGAGCTCAACATCCCGGCGCTGGAAGCGCTGGCCAAGGGCAAGCGCCGCATTCGGACTTTCGTTGACGAGTACACCTATCGCGACGGCCGGCGTGTGTACCTCCTGGGCGAGGGCCGCTTGATCAACCTGGCGGCCGCCGAGGGCCATCCGGCGAGCGTAATGGACATGAGCTTCGCCAACCAGGCGCTGGTGGTCGAACACCTGGTGCAGCTCAAGGAGAAGCTGGCGCCGGAAGTCTACCCGGTGCCCAAGGATATCGACCAGGAAGTGGGCCGGCTCAAGCTGCGCGCCATGAACCTGGACATAGACACTCTCACCCCAGACCAAAAGAAGTACCTTGAAAGCTGGGAAAGCGGCACCTAAACGGACTACCTTCACCAGACCAGGGGAAGAGTCCAGAGAAGGGATGGCTCCCTTCTCTGACAGGGAGTCTGAGGGCGGCTGCAAGAGATGATTGGAGCCATGTACGGACGGGGATTTGACACCTTCGGCCCATTGATATAGCATTTAATGGTCCTTTTTGCGGCACAGCATTGGGAAAATGCTTTGACATACCAGGGTACATACAGGGAACAGCCGAAGGCTCGTCCCGGAAAAAGGAGTCATCTATGAGCATAAGCTATCTGAATTCACCGTCCGCGCTGGTGACATGTGAGTCGGTCACCGAGGGGCACCCCGACAAACTCTGCGACCAGATCTCGGACGGAGTGCTGGATGCCATCATCGGTCAGGACCCCATGGGCAGGGTCGCCTGCGAGACCCTGGCCACTACGGGACTGATAGTGGTGGCAGGCGAGATCACCACCAGTTGCTACGTGGACATACCCCAGGTGGTGCGGGACGTCATCCGTGACGTGGGCTATACCCGAGCCAAGTTCGGCTTCGACTGCGATACCTGCGCAGTGGTCACCTCCATAAAAGAGCAATCGTCCGATATCGCCCTGGGCGTGGACAAATCGGCGGAGGCCAAGGCCAAAGAGGGTAACGGCAATGGCGCCGACTTCGACAAGATCGGCGCCGGCGACCAGGGGATCATGGTCGGCTTCGCCTGCAACGAGACGCCGGAGCTGATACCGATGCCGTTGGCGCTGGCCCACAGCCTGTGCCGCCGCCTGGCGCGGATCAGGAAAGACGGCACGCTGGACTACCTGCGACCGGAT
>JAUSJJ010000117.1 GCA_030647705.1 Dehalococcoidia bacterium | reverse complement strand
CCGTTCAGGTACCACCTGGCGCCGGCGTACTTGCCCCGCTTCATGCGTTTGATCTGCCCCCTGGCGGCGGGCGCCACGAATTGCGGCATCAGGACGTCCCACTTGGCGAGGGCGCGTTGCACCGTCTCCCCATACAGATTGGCTTGTTCCTCCGACCCTTCGACGTAGTGTACCAGGGATGAGGTGCAGGCCTTCTGGTTGTGTATCAGAGAGTCCATGCAGGCCCTGGCCGCCACGTCTTCGAGATCGTCGCCAAAAGACTCCCTGCCGATGAGGCTCACGCTGTAGCGGGGGTTGAAGCTGATGACGCGGGTGAATGGCGTTCTCGATTGCACCGAGGCCACCGTTTCCGAGGAGCCCCAGACTATGATGCGGTCGAAGGCATTGGGCAGAAACAAGGCGCTCTCGATGGTCTCGTCGCCTCCCTGCCAGTAGACGAGCGACAGGCTCCTGGTGATGGGATGGTCGGGCGCCGCGACGGCGGCTGCCAGGGAGAGCAATGCGCCGCCCAGGGTCGTCCCATGTGGGCACTTGACCACCGCCGCCGACTTGGTCAGAATGGCCCGTAGGGCGCAGATGACGGGGATCTCCGGGGCATTACCCGCGGCGATGTGGAGCTGACGGGTGGGCATGGCGCGGATGAGCGTGGCAGCGCGTTCCGGAGGAGTGCCGTCGCGGCGGATGCCGCCAGCCAGCGAGGAGACCACACCGGGCACAGGCATGGACGGCGCCTCGACCCAGCCATTCAGCAGGCGGCTGCCTTGAATTCCCCACAGCGAAAGCTCGTTGTCTATCATGGCGCGGGCAGCTTCCCGGTTGAACACGACGGGAAAGGTGTCGAACCAGCCATCGAGAAGCGCGTCAGGCAGCTCCGAGGTGAGCCTGCAGATCTCGCGCACACGGCTCACCAGGCGCTGATTATCGGCCAGCGCGGCAGAGAGAAGCCCCAGGTAGTCGAGTATGTCTTCCACCGGGAGCGCGTACAGCCCGTGGGCCAGCCCATCGATATCGGTCTCGATCAGGCCGACGGGTCTGACCTGAGGCAGCACCTGGTAGACGTACTCACCGGTGTATCTCATCGACCCCCGGTCTATGACCGGCTCTCGAATGAGCTGGGCGTCAGGCAGGCTGCAGTAGAGAACGTCTTTGGCGACATAGCTGAAGGCTGCTTCGATCCGATCGCGAGGAATCTCCGGAGGGACGACCAGCCTGCCCTTAATCAGGAACGGGACGCGGACCACGCCGCCTTCGTTCTTCAGCAGGCCAAGCTGTTCACAGGTTTGTTCCATGCAATCCTCATTCGGACGGGATCGGGGCAAGGCCTCACGCCCTGATCGATCCCATGATCCCTCCGCAACCCTTCACCTCCCGGCCTCGCGCCCGTCCGATCCGGGTGAGCGCCGGCCCCGACAGCCCGCACGCGCATTCCCCATCTATCATGGTGACCTGGTCGCCGCTGATAACGAAGCCCGGACGGGAGACGGCAAACGGGTCCAGAAAGCCGAAAACGCCGCTCGTTTCCCCGCCTTCAATCGGTCTGAGTTCTTCGTCGAACAAAGCCGGCTCCATGAGCGGCGGGATGTGGAAACGGCCGGAGTCGCAACGCAGTATGAGCGCGCTCATTTCGGTCATGGAGTAGCCCTCAAGGATCCTTTCCTGAGGCAGGCCGAAGCTGTCCGCCAGCGAGGCGACCAGGGCTTCCCGCTCGATTTCCTCGCCGGCGAATGACTTCCAGCCGCCGCCAAACAGGATAAGGCTGGCCGCGTTTAGAGGCACACGCTCTCTTCTGTCCGACATGAACCGACACATCTCGCTGAACTGGTAGGGCGCTCCGAACAGGAACACCTTCCTGCCTTCGGTTGCGGAGGCCTTCATCTGGCTCACGATTCGCTCGAAGTTCTGCTCCCGCTTCCCGACCGTCTCAGCTTGAAATCGCTCGACCAGTTCCCTGTCTTGCTCGGAGCAGACGCCCCGCCTGAGGCGGTGCAACGCAGAGGCGGACAGGCCGGCTTCATACAGGCATAAACGGCGCCCGAAGATCGGGCCCAACTCCTGGATCAGCGCCTGATTGCCCATCCTGCCGCCGTTGAAGCCAAGGAATACGCAGTCGAACTCTCGAAGTCCGACCTTGTCGACCAGGCCGGCGAATGCATCGGGCGACAGCAGGGCGCCGGCCCGGCTCCTCAGGCTGTCAGCCAGGCTGTTGCGCACTTTCTGGTGCGACAACAAGGCGGTCAGATAGCAGATGTTGGCAGTCCGGGCCAGGCTCCACTCCGCCTGTTCGCGGGGGACGAAGGAGAACGCGCCGGAGGTGCCGGAGCTGTAGACAGTATGGATACCGGCAACGCCAAGGCGTTCAATCCAATCGTCGATGGACTCAATTCCCTGGACGTTCACCTGGACAGGGCGGTGAAACACCTGAGTGAGCCAGAGGTTCATCTGGTCAAAGCGCCCTTCGTCCAGCCACCGGGGGTCGTAGCTCTTGAAGATATCGTCGGAGGACATGAAATAGCGCTCGATGTCCTGGATGGAGCGGGGTTCGCCGCGGCCCGTCTCCTGGGCCAGCCGCCGATAGACGGGGATGGCCTGAACGCAGTGAGCGTGGTTGAGCAGGATGGCTTCTTCCCGGAGACGCCCGGCCCGAATTGGATCGAACCGCCTTCCGGAAGCCCACGACTGAGAGAGCTTGATCAACTCGTTGTGGGATTGACGAAGGCGCGACGACGGATCGCGTGTCATGGCGCGGCCCCGAGGCCATCGGCGTGGACCATCGAAGAGATCGCTGGAAGGCGGGACCTGGCGGAAACAGGTGTGACAATGGCCATCTCGACCTCCGGTACAAAGGTCTGATCTAGCCCCGATGGACACATTATGGCCGGGCAGGAGTGTCCTGTCAACCAGGCTGGATGCCGGGCCTTCTCCTGCGGGGTGCGTTGGCCGGGGACTCTGTGGCCTCGGTGTCGCCGTAGTAGGCCGGGGCCTTGATTTCGACCACGGTGCTCAACTTGAGGTCGCGCATCCGTGACCCGATGGCCCCGCCCATCTTCTCCGGCGTGTATCTGGAGGTGATGATGGTGGCCAATTTGGTGTTGTAGCGATGGTTCATTATCTGGAACAGCTTCTCGTGCGCCCAGGAGGTGCTGCTTTCCGCTCCCAGATCGTCCAGGATGAGCAGCGAGACGTTCCTCACGTGGTCGAACAGGGCATCGTAAGTGACCTTGCTCTCAGGCCCGTATGCTGCGCGGAAATGGTCGAGCAGGTCGGGCACTACACGGAAGAAGACCGGGTAGCCCTGGGACAGGCGCTGGTTGCCCATGGCCGCCGCCAGGTGGGTCTTGCCGCAGCCGCTGGCGCCGGAGAGCACCAGCCAGCCTTCAGGCGACTTGGCGAACTCGGTGCAGATGCGGTATGCCTCGGCCAGGCTGCGCCTCTGCTCCACCGGCAGGTCGCGCCGCTTGAAGTCGAAGTTGTCGAAGCTATTATCCTTGAGCGTCTCCAGGCCATGGCTGGCTACCTGCTTGACCACCAGCAGGCCCCTTTCCTCGAGGACGCACACTTTGGAGAGCGAAGGGTCGGTGAGACGCGTGCGCAGCCGCTCGTCCATGTCCTCCATGAGCGTGTTGGTAGTGATCACGGTGGGCAGGCGGGAGTTGTAACGGTGATTGATGATCTGGAACAGCTTCTCCTGGGCCCAGGGGGTGCTGCTCTGCGTGCCCAGGTCGTCCAGGATGAGCAAAGGGGCGTTCCTCACCTGCTCCAAGAGCATGTCATAGGATATGTCGCTGTTGGGGCTGTAGGTGGCTCTCAGATGGTCCAGCAGGTCGGGCGCCACCACGAAGAAGGTCGGCTGCCCTTGAGACAGGCGCTCGTTGGCGATGGCGGCGGCCAGGTGGGTCTTTCCCGCGCCGCTGGCGCCGCACAGTATGAGCCAGCCCTCCGGGTTCTGAGCAAACGCTCGTGCATAGGACAGCGCCCGTCCGAACCGCTCCTGGTTCTGGGGATCGGCGCTTCTGCCCTGTGGCAACAGGCTGTCGAATGTGAGCCGGGCCAACGGGCCGAGGTTGCTGTAGCGCTGCAGGCGCCCCAGCCGATCTTTCTCCACATCCTGACGCTGGCAACGGCAAGGGACCACCCTGGAGAAGTCGGGGCGGCCCGGCTCCAGCAGGGGATGAACGAACCCGATCCCCTGGCATACCGGGCAACAAGGTTCGGCCGGGGGTGGAGGCTCGCGCCTTGCCCCGGGCGAGCCGGCCCCTATCTGCATGCGCTTAAGAATATCGCCCAGGCTCTCCATGTTTGCGACCTTCCGTTGCCCAGCGCTCCAGGATTCTGGAAATATACCGCCAGCTCCGTTTGTTCAGCTCCGCAGCTTCCCTGAAAGCGTCCTCGATCCAGGATACGGGGTAGAGCTTCTCCGCCTCCTTGAGCTGCTCAGCAATGAGGGGGGTGAGCACGCCGATATTCTGCTCGTAGAGGCTGAAGATGCTGGGCGTCTCCACTGCCGATGCCGGTTCCTTGTGGGGGAGGGCCCCCAGGGATATCTCTCCGCTCTCCACGCGCAGGAGGGCCTCGCTGTCGGCGGCGGTGTTCAGGAAATAAAGGTCCTGCTTCCTGCCATCTTGTTGCACGCCCAGCCGGAGCACAGTGCCACGGTCTACAGCCAGGGCCAACCCTTGCCGCAGCTCATCCTGTCCCCCCACCGCCCTGACCAGCGTCGTTTCTGCAGACAGCTCGCCGGCGGAAACGAACCTGGGGTAGCCCTTCTTCCGCTGGATGGCCCAGAACAGCCAAAGAGTGGTCTTCAGCTCGGAGATGTCCTGTATTTCCGGCAAGACCTCAGTGAAGAACAGGCCGGGCAGCGGCGTGTATGTCTGGCGGGACGGAAACCCGGAGAACTTCTTCATGGTCACGCCCCTTAAGCTTCACGCTCAAGCCGGATATTGCCGAACTTGGCCGTTCTACCGGAGAAGCTGAGCTGCACTGTGCCGACCGGGCCGTTCCTGTGCTTGGCGAAGATGATATCGGCGATCCCTTTGGGATAAGGCTTGTCCGGGTTCACCCGCTCCCACTCCTCTTGCGAGTAGTAGTGGTCATCGCGGTAGATAAAGGCCACCACGTCCGCGTCCTGCTCTATGCTGCCGCTGTCTCTGAGGTCGGACAGCATGGGGGTGTGAGGCGTCCGTTGCTCCGGCGCCCGGCTGAGCTGGGATACCGCCAACACCGGCACGTTGATCTCCCTGGCCAGCGCCTTGAAAGACTGCGAGACCTCGCTCATCTCCTGCACCCGGTTGTCCTGGCGGTGTCCGCTGTGCACCAGTTGCAGGTAATCGATGATGATCAGGTCGATGCCGCGGTCGTTGTGCAGGCGCCGCGCTTTGCTCCTCATCTCGGAGACCTGGAGCAGAGGGGAGTCGTCGATGTAAATAGGCGCCTCGGAGAGGACGCCCACGGAGTCCATTATCTGCTCCTCCTCGATCTGGGTGCACAGGCCCAGACGTATTCTCTTGGAGTCGAT
>JAUSJJ010000114.1 GCA_030647705.1 Dehalococcoidia bacterium | reverse complement strand
ACTCCCGCCCGCAGGTTTCGTCCCTTGATCCGACGCACTGAATCCAGGCGATCTTCACCGGGTGCTTGGCGTCGGAGCGTCTCAGCACACGCCCCTGGAAGGGTCCCGAGGCGGAAAGAATCCGCTCGAACTCAAGGCTGGTAACCACATTGGGCATGACCCCGTACCCGTACTCTCCCTTGATGCGGGCATCGAATGGCTCAAACCCCGGAGCGAGCACCAGTGAGCCCACGTTGATCTCCAGCGCTTCTTCTTTCATGTCGTGGTCAACGGCCTGCGCCTTGCAGGCAACTACGCACTGAAAGCACTCGCTGCACAGCCCGCAACTGAGACACCTTTGCGCCTCAACCTTGGCCTGCTCCTCTCCAAAGCAGAGCGTTACTTCCCGGAAATCAGCCTTCCTTTCCCCCGCCGGCGCTCTCGGTGGCTGCTGACGCGGGGTCCTCCTGATTCCCTCATGAGGCGCCTCGATTTCGACGAAATCCCGCTTGCGGCCTGCTCGCAGGTCTTCCCCTTTCAGGTATCTATCGATGGATATGGCTGCCTGCTTGCCGGCGGCGATGGCCTCGATAACGGTGGATGGTCCGAGTACTGCATCTCCGCCTGCAAACACTCCGGGCATGGTCGTTTCCAAAGCAAGCGAGTCCGCCTCGATCGTGGACTTCTTGCTGACCTTCACCTCGGCGTCTGAGCCCAGGAAGGACAGATCCGGAGATTGCCCGATGGCTGGGATAACCGTGTCAATTTTCAGTCTGAACTCGGAGCCCTTCTCGGGAATCGGGCTCCGCCGGCCACTTGCGTCGGGCTCGCCAAGCTTCATCCGGACGCACTCGATCTCGCTGACCTTACCCCCATTGCCAATGATCCTGGTGGGGGCAACCAGGTAGTTGATCTTGATCCCCTCTTCCTCCGCTTCCTTGATCTCTTCTTCGCTGGCGGGCATCTCCTGACGTGAGCGGCGATACAGGATGAAAGCATCCTTAGCGCCCAGGCGGATGGCCGTTCTCACTGCATCGATTGCTACGTTGCCGCCACCGATCACTGCAACCCGCTGCCCGATCTTGACCACATTGCCCAGATTGACCTGCCGCAGGAAATCTACGCCGGAGACGACGCCATCGAGGTCTTCTCCGGGTATGCCCAGAGGATTGTTGCGGTGAGCGCCCACAGCAATGAACGTGGCTTCATAGCATTGCGCCGCCAGGTCCTTCAAAGTGAGAGATGCGCCTATCGGCGTGTTCGTCCTTATCTCCACACCAACCGACTTGATGAATTCGATCTCGGCGTTGAGGACATCCTTCGGCAATCGATAGGAAGGAATGCCGACAGCCATCATGCCTCCGGCAACCGGCAGGGCTTCGAAAACCGTTGGCTGGTAGCCCCACAGCGCTAGATAATAGGCAGCGCTAAGCCCCGCGGGCCCGGAACCTACTATGGCTACTTTCTTGTTCCGGCTTTCCACAGGTTTCGGAGGGATGTCTCGTCCGCCCGTTCTTACTTCGTCGGCAACGAACCTCTTGAGCTGGCAAATGGAAACTGACTCGTCCACGTCCTTGCGGGTGCACTTGGTCTCACAGGAGTGGGTGCACACTCTGCCTAGGACAGCAGGGAAGGGGGCTTCCTCTCTGATCAGGTCCACGGCCTCTTTGTACTTCCGTGCTGCTATGAGCGCCACATATCCTTGCGCGCTGATGTGGGCAGGACAGGCGACCTTGCACGGGGAGGTCCCCCTCTTGCTGATGGCGAAAGCGCTGGGAATTGCCTGCGGATACCGCTTGAAGGCGGCCTTACGGGTGGCCAGGCCCTGTTCAAACTCGCTGCTGAGGACAACAGGGCAGGCGTCTGCGCAGTCCCCGCAGGAGGTGCACTTGGTGGTGTCGATGAACCGCGGCTTCTTCAGCACCTTGACCTTGAAATCGCCTTCCTGACCTTCAACGGACTGCACTCTGGCATTGGTGACCAATTCTATGTTGATATGCTTGCTGACCTCAATCAGTTTGGGAGAGATCATGCACATGGCGCAGTCGTTAGTTGGGAAGGTCTTGTCCAGTTGTGACATCCTGCCCCCGACAGACGTGGTCTCCTCAACCAGGTAGACCTTGAAGCCAGAATCAGCCAGGTCCAGGGCCGATTGCATCCCCGCGATGCCGCCGCCCACCACCATGACCGCTCCCACTTTGCGGGAAGCGTGGGAATTCGGCTTCGTTTTCTTATCTTGCTTGTTCATATCGGTTTCCTTCCCAGAGTAACCCTAGAGCAGGCCGTGGCGCCTCAGCAACGGCCTGGGGTCCACTGTGTGTCTGCCCAGCCACTTGGCGGCGCCGGGGTTGCCGAAGGCTAGACCCATCAGTTCGGTGATGAAGAACACGGGGACGTGATAGGTCTTGCCGCTCATTTGAGAGATTTCATGTTGGCGCATGTCGAGGTTGGACTGGCACATGGGACAGGCAGTGACGATGCAGTTCGCCCCGGCCTCCTCGGCCATGTCGAATAGCTTTTGGGTAAGCCTGAGAGCGATGTCCGGGCGGCTCAGTATCAGGCTGCCTCCGCAGCAATCGGTCTTGTATGACCATCCCTTGACCTCTGCCCCAAGTGTTTCCAGAAGCCGGTCCATAGCTATCGGGTTCTCGGAGTTCCTGGCATCAGTGATCTTCGGCGGCCTGGCAGTGAGACAGCCATAGTAGCACACCGGACTTAACCCGGTCAGAGCGGTCTTGACCTTAGGAGATATCGCTTTCTCGCCGACGTCTTCCCAGAGGAAGTCCAGGACGTGCTTGATTTGGAGGTTGCCCTCGTACTTGTGACTGATTCCTTCGATCTTCTCTCCGGCCAGCAGCGCCTTTTCGGCGACCTTCAACCGTTGGAAGCACATGGCGCATGGCACCACCAGGTCCATGCCTATCTTGCTGGCAATCTCCAGGTTCCTCGCCGGAAGGGCATGCGCCAAACCCTCATTCTTGACGTGCGCGGAAGATGAACCGCAACAGGTCCAGTCCGGCAACTCCTTGAGATGGACTCCCAGGGCGCCAAACACAGCTTCGACGGACTCCCCATATTCCCTGGCGGTGCCGTCGAGAGAACACCCGGGGAAATACGAAACGTTCATGGTCACTTTTTCCCCTCTGCCTTGTCGAAGATCTTCTTGACCTGACTACCGCCCCGGAGCCGGCTCGGCAAGAGTTTCAGTTTCCCTTTCTTGAACATTTCCAGGCCCATGCCGGACTGCTTGAGAAGACCCTGCCACCCGGCGCTCTTCAGCGTATAGTTGAGGGACATCTCCAGCTCGTGGACACGGCCATGTCTCTTCATCGAGGAGAGGAATGCGGAGTGGAACATGGGTACGAGCTTCTGGGAGGGCTTGACCCCTTCTGCCTGAGAGATCTGTCTCAGGGCGTCCATTACGTGGGCGATATCTATGCCGTTCGGGCACCTGGCCGTACACGTCTCGCAGGAAGCGCAGACCCAAATCGTGTCGCTCTTCAGCACCTTGTCTTTCAGCCCCATGTGGACAGAGCGGATGAGCTTGTGAGGGACAACGTCCATGGCGAAGGTGACGGGGCAGCCGTTGGTGCATTTTTCGCACTGAAAGCACGCCGAGACCCTTTGCCCGCTGGCCTCTTCCACTTTCTTCCGAAAGGATGGGTTAGGCACCAGAACCGGAGGTGAATCTGTTGCAGCCATTCTTATACCTCTTCCTGACGCATGACGCAATGTGCTCCTGGGGTGTGGGAACGGACTGGCAGGCCGTGAAGACTCCTGGTGGACAAGGCGCCGGCGCGGTGCGTTGTTTCGGAGATTGACGATTGCTCAAACGGGAGACGGAGTATTCTATGTGGAGCGCTTGTTCTACGAATCATTCCTACTAAAAGGCGGACCGTTTCAATCCTTTGTCAATTATAGCGCAAAAGCAGGAAGCTGTCCATACGCGTTCGGTGGCGGCGCTGCCCCTGGGGGGCCGCTGGTCTTCGACGGGTGGTTCGAACGCGGGCCGTGCGGGTCCGACGGGCTGTCTTGATGCGCACTCGGCTTGCGCCCGGCGGGCGGCGTCTGAACGCGTCGCAGCTCGCCGGACACCACCGGGACACACGCGAATGGGATGAGGCAGATCGGCAAGGGGTAGCGGGGGAAAGGGCGAGTCATTGTTCAACGGAGATCTGCGTCATTCGGGCGCCGAAGCAATGGCCGGTGCGGGCCGTAAGACTCACACCTGTGTGAGTCTGTGGGACGTCTGCGAGGGCTTGTTCGGCTGGCAGGTACTGTTTGTCGTTTGCTGCAGGAGCACTAGCGGATTTGACGTATTGACAACGAGTTGCGATGCGTGCTAGACTTGAAGCTGCCAAAAGGGTGGAGAGGCGCATTGGGGCTATTGGAGACCGGCTGCTTCGTTGCGATACTGTGGTCAATGATGCTAGTGAAACAATGGGTTGAGCCAGGCCAGTACTGGGGGGTGGTCCGGTGCGCTCAGGATCACGCCTTCGTTTTTCCGCATGTTTCCTCCAAAACCGCGTGTACTCCCTCTGCGCACGTCCCTTCACATGAAACCGAGCCGGCCCCGCGACGGCGGTCAGCGTTTTTCGGTGTGAAAGTGGGCGATTTGTTCGGGAAGAGGCCTGATTTTAACCAAATCTTAACCGAAGTTAAACCGAATTTTTACCCTGTGGGCGCCGCAATGGCTCACAATGTGTGAAGCCTGAAGTATTTAGGGGGGAGAAACCAAAGAACGTACTTCCGGCGATATCTTGATTGGAGGCTACAATGAGGTACTTACCTGCAGTAACGGCCCGAGGATCG
>JAUSJJ010000107.1 GCA_030647705.1 Dehalococcoidia bacterium | reverse complement strand
GAAGCGCCTGACCCAGGACCCGCCTCAGACGCTTGCCGGCAAGCGTCTGGTCGAGGTCAACAGGAAGGACGGCGCCAAGCTTATCTTCGACGACCAGAGCTGGTTTCTGGCGCGGCCTTCCGGCACCGAGGACATGGTCAGGATATACCTGGAGGCCTACACCGCCGAGGACGTGGACGCAATGAAGACAGCCCTGGCCAAGACTTACCCGACCCTGCTGCCGCCGCTGTAGAGGGGCGCCCCCTCACTCTAACTCTCTCGCCGAGAGAGTACTTATACGGATTGCTTCGGCGCTGCGCGCGCTCGCAATGACGAAGAGGGTTCATGCTATAATAGCGGCCGGAAACCGGCGGAGGAGACCGAACACCGCGTTCTATGGTAAATAGTAAGGCCGTTGTCATCATCGCTCGCGACACGGGGGAGATGAAGGCCCTGAAGTCTGGCCTGGCTATCCTGGGCTTTGCTCCGGAGCTGATATCTCACGCTGAACAAGCATCAGAGGCAGTGGCACAGACATCGGCGCAAGCCGTTCTCCTGGAGTGGGCGCTTTTCCCCGACGCGGAAGAGATACGGCGCGTATTGGGCGGCCTCAGGGCGACAGGCTCCGCGCCCGTCATTGCCCTGGTATCGCGGGAGCAAGTCGCCGGCTACGACCCTCGCCTCGGGCTGGACGATTTCGTCATCGGCCCATATCAGGCCGACGAAGTGGCAGCCCGGATCAGGCAGGCGCGCTGGCGCAAGGAAGGCGCCGACGGTGGAGACGTGCTCAAGGTCGGCGATCTGGTCATCGACCCGGCCAGGTACAGCGTCGCGTTGGAGGGCAGGCCGATCTCCCTCACCTACACGGAGTACCAGTTGCTGAAGTTCCTGGCCGGACACAAAGGCCAGGCCTTTACCAGAGAGGCGCTGCTCAACCAGGTCTGGGGCTACGACTACTTTGGCGGCGACCGGACGGTGGACGTCCACGTCACCAGGCTGCGGGACAAAATCGAGGACAGCAACCATACCTTCATAGAGACCGTAAGGGGAGTCGGCTACCGCTTCAAAGAGATGGGCGGCTGACGGCTCCGGCGGACCGAATCACCAGAGGAGGGAAGCGAATGCTTCCCTCCTCTTTTTTGCGCAAGACAACTCCTCTGCTTTTGGCACGTAACATTCGCGTAACACCGCCGAAACATGCCTGAAACAATTGGCCACTATAATTGTCCTATTATGAGGGGAACTGTTTCGAAGGAGTGGAGGGCATGATCGATACCGGGAACACCACGTGGGTTCTCGTTGCCACGGCGCTGGTATTCTTGATGCTGCCGGGGGTAGCTCTTCTGGAGATAGGCTTCGCCAGGGCCAAGAACTCCGTGTCCATCATGATGCAGGTATTCACTATCACTTTCCTGGCCGGGATCATCTTCATGGTGCTGGGGTTTTCACTTTCCTTCGGGCCGAGCATCGGAGGCGTGATCGGGGGCGGGAAGTTCCTGGGGCTTGCGAACCTGGGCGCGCAGGCATGGCCCGGGACCACCATTCCCGGTTACGCCTTTTTCGGCTTCCAACTGATGTTTGCCGCAGTCACGGTGGCCCTGGTCACCGGCTCCATTGCTGAGCGAATGAAGTACCCGGCGTTCTTCGCCCTTGCCGCCGTATTTCTGCTCGTCTACTCTCTGCCCACGCACTGGATCTGGGGCGGGGGATGGCTGCAAACGCTGGGCATGGTTGATTTCGCGGGCTCGACGGTGGTCCACATCACGGCGGGCTCGGCGGCGCTGGTAGCGGCCATAGTCCTCGGGCGGCGGGTCGGCTTCGGGCAGACCGGCCTGGAGGGCCACAGCATACCGTTCGGCGCGCTGGGCGCTTTCCTGCTCTGGATGGGCTGGTTCGGTTTCAACGGCGGCAGCGCGCTGGCGGCGGACGGCGTGGCGGCTACCGCCCTGGTGACCACCAACACCGGGGCAGCGGCGGGCGCCCTGGTGGTCACCATCCTGACCTGGGCTTATCTGGGCAAGCCGAGCATAGTGATGAGCATCAACGGCAGCCTGGCCGGCCTGGCGGCGGTGACCGGCGGCGCCGGATATGTCAGCCCCATGAGCGCTTTGCTGATCGGCGGCATAGCCGGGACGATCATGTTCTACAGCGTGGCATTGATCAAAGGGCGGCTCAGGATCGATGATGCCCTGGACGTCTCCAGCATCCACGGCCTGCCCGGGGTGTGGGGCACTCTGGCGGTCGGCCTCTTCGCCGACGGCCGATTAGGTGGGGTGACCGGCCTCTTCTTCGGGGGTGGGGTGCGGCAGTTAGGGGTGCAGGCCCTGGGAGCAGTGGTGGTGTTTGGGGTCATTTCGGCGCTCACCTTCGGCATACTGAAACTGATTCAGGTGACGATCGGACTGCGCAGCTCGAAGAAAGAAGAGATCGCCGGGCTCGACATATCCGACCACCGAGAGCCGGCGTACTCGTGAGTGTGAGGCAGCAACCATGAAGAAGATCGAGGCGATAATCCGTAAAGAGATGCTGGAACCCGTGAAGCAGGCGGTAGCGGAGGTCGGCTACCCCGGCATGACCATCACTGAGGTCAAGGGCCACGGCAAGCAGAAGGGAATCGCTCATCAGTGGCGGGGCAGAGAGTATCGGGTCGAGTTCTTGCCCAAGGTCAAGGTAGAGATCGTGGTCCTGGACGATGATCTGGGCAAGACCCTGAGCGCCATAGTCAGGAAAGCGCGCACCGGGGAAACGGGGGACGGCAAGATATTCGTGACGGCAATTGAGGAGGCAATCAGGATCAGGACTGGAGAAGCAGGCGAAGATGCGATATAATGCCTTCCGGGAAGCGCCCGCGATGCTCGGGGCCAACCGGCGCCTGGAGTCGCACTAATATCGGGAGGAAAAGGACAGATGCCACAAAACAGGGATGAAGCGGTCGAGTATGTGCTCAAGACAGCCAAAGAGCACGATGTCAGGTTTGTGAGGCTCTGGTTCTGCGATATCCTCGGGTTCCTCAAGAGCTTCGCGCTGACCAACCATGAGCTGGAGAGGGCTCTCGATACGGGAATGGGGTTCGATGGCTCTTCCATCGAGGGCTTTGTCCGCATTGACGAAAGCGACATGATAGCCATGCCCGACCCCAGCAGCTTCCAGCTTGTGCCCTGGAGGTCGAGGGAGCACCAGTCCGTCGCCCGCATGTTCTGCGACATCCACCGGCCCGGTGGCGAGCCTTTCGAAGGCGACCCGCGCTTGGTGCTGAAGAAGAACCTGAAGAGGGCCGCCGACCTTGGCTACACCTACTACGTCGGCCCGGAGCTGGAGTACTTCTATTTCAAGAACTCAGAGGGGACGGAGTTCCTGGACCACGGGGGGTACTTCGATCTGATCCCGCCCGATGTGGCCACCGACCTCAGACGGGATACCATTATTATGCTGGAGCAGATGGGGATCGAGGTGGAGATCAGCCATCACGAGGTGGCGCCCAGCCAGCACGAGATCGACCTGCGTTACACAGATGCCCTGACCATGGCCGACAACGTGATGACCTACCGCACGGTGGTCAAGGAGGTGGCGCAGAAATACGGCGTCTATGCTACTTTCATGCCCAAGCCGGTGTTCGGCGTGAACGGCAGCGGCATGCATGTGCACCAGTCTCTGTTCAAGGGCAACCGCAACGCGTTCTTTGACAAGGACGACCCGTTGCACCTTTCGAGCACGGCCAGACAGTATCTGGCAGGCCTGCTGCACCATGCTCCGGACATAACCTCGATTACCAGCCAGTGGGTCAACTCTTACAAGAGACTAGTGCCGGGCTACGAGGCCCCGGTGTACCTCTCCTGGGCCAAGAGGAACCGTTCCGATCTGATCCGCATTCCGGAATACCAGCCGGGCAAGGAGAACGCCACCAGGATCGAGTACCGGTCTCCCGACCCCGCCTGCAATCCGTACCTGGTGTTCAGCGTGATGCTGGCCGCCGGCCTGGACGGAATCGAGAAGAAGATGGAGCCCCCGGCTCCGGTGGAGGAGAGCGTCTACGACATGAGCGAGGAGGAAAGGGCCCGCCGCGGCATCAACACCCTGCCGGGCAGCCTGATCGAGGCCGTCCACCTCACCGAGAAGAGCGAAATGGTGCGCCAGTGTCTCGGGGACCACGTGTTCAACGCCTTCATCAAGAACAAGAAGAAGGAGTGGGACGATTACCGCGTCTACGTCACCGACTACGAGCTGAAAAAGTACCTGGCGATTCTGTAAGCCACGCTGCTTGTTGACATGAAAAGGGGGGTCTGGCGGACTTAGTCCGCCAGACCCCTTCTTAGGTTTGCCCATGGGACACCCTGTCATCGCGAGACCGTCGTCGGCGGGCGAAGAAATCCGTAGCTGACAGGAAAACGTGCGGCCGCTCATGGTTCGACGGGCTCACCACGAGCGGCTATTGTCCCGCTCGCCCTTCGACAGGCTCAGGGTGAGCGGGCTTTCTACTCTTTCTTCTCCGGCTTTTCCGGTATTCCCGCCAGGTGCCGCACCAGCTTCTTCTTCTCTTCCAGATCGTAGTTCCCCAGGATGGCGATGGTCTCCATTATCGGG